>CANIFK010000537.1 GCA_947466555.1 Acidobacteriota bacterium
CGCGTGGGCGCCGGTCCATCCTTCAAATCGAAAACATCTCGCCAAGCGCATCGAGGAATCCCGCCGTGCCGGTCACGATGTCTGGATCGATACCACTCTCCTCAGCCACCTGCGGGACAATGGGGAACTGCGGGAGTGGCTTGCCGAACACGGCGTCTTATCCACTGCCTGGGGAGTTTCCAATGGCCGTTATCACATCCAATTCGCCCAACTGCTTCCCCACCAGTAAAACCGCCCGGCCGTGCCGCCACTGGCTGTCCGCCATTGATATGATATGGAGCAACATGCGCCTTGCCATTTGTTTGCTATTTGGCGCGGCGGCGTTCGCGCAAACGCCGGCCGACGTCGAATTCTTCGACAAAGAAGTACGTCCGTTGTTGCGAACCAATTGCCAGGGTTGTCACTCTGTCAACGGGCTCAATAGCGGGCTGGCGCTCGATTCGAAAGACGCCATCCTCAAAGGCGGCAACCGCGGCCCCGCCGCCGTTTCCGGCGACGCAGCCAGTCTGATTCTCCAGGCCGTCCGCCACGAGGGCGGATTGAAAATGCCACCCGGCAAGAAGCTGGCTCCCGAACAGATTTCGAAGCTCGAAGATTGGGTCAAACGCGGCTTGCCCGCAACGCCCGAGTTTGCGGCCGCCAAACGCCGCAAGTCCACCCATTGGGCCTTCCAGCCGGTGAAGCGTCCGCCGGTGGCGAGCTTTGACGAGCTCATCAACGCCAAGCTCAAAGAGAAGAACCTCCCGCCTTCTCCGGAAGCCGACCGCGCCACGCTCATCCGCCGCGTCAGCCTCGATCTCATCGGCCTCCCGCCCACGCCCGAAGAAGTAAAAGCTTTCGTCGCCGACTCACGCGCCGACGCCTATGAGCGGCTCGTCGACAAGCTCCTGGCCTCCTCCCACTACGGTGAACGCCAAACCCGCCACTGGCTTGACTTGGCTCGCTACGCCGATTCCGACGGCTACACAATCGACGCGCCCCGCGACATCTTTCCCTACCGCGACTGGGTCATCAAAGCGCTCAACAGCGACATGCCCTTCGACCGCTTCACCATCGAACAGTTCGCCGGTGACCTGCTGCCCAACCCGACCAACGATCAGATCATCGCCACCGGGTTCCACCGCAACACCCCTTCGAACTACGAAGGCGGCATCGATTTCGAACAGTACCGCGTGGAAGCCGTGGCCGACCGTGTGCAGACCACCGGCGCTGTTTGGCTCGGACTCACACTGGGCTGCGCCCGCTGTCACGATCATAAATACGATCCCGTTTCGCAGCGCGAGTTCTATCAGATCTTCGCCTTCATGAACAACGTTGACGAAGTGGATAAGGAAGCGGACCGCAAGTACTTCAACAAGCCGTTCATTGAAATCGGTACGCCGGAACAGATCGCCGCCCTCGCCAAGTGGGACGCCGACGTGCAGGACGTGGAACTCCGCATCCGCAAACTGCAGGACATGCTGAGCCAGGATGGGGACAAGGATCCGCGTCTCATCGCGCTCCGCAAGGAACTCGTCGATCTCCGTAAGCAGAAGCCGCAGGTGCAGCGTTCGCTGGTCATGCGCGATCTGGCCAAGCCCCGGGAACACTATATCCACCTGGGCGGCGACTTCACCCGCAAAGGCAGCTCCGTCCAACCCGGCGTGCCCGCCGTCTTCCCGGTGCTGAAGAATCCCAACGCCACTCCCAACCGCTTGGATCTCGCCAAGTGGCTGGTCGATACCGAAAACCCGCTCACCGCGCGCGTCACCATGAACCGCCTCTGGCAGCAGTATTTCGGCAAGGGCATCGTCGAAACCGAAAATGATTTTGGCTTGATGGGTGACCGTCCCACGCACCCGGAAGTCCTGGACTTCCTGGCCTCGGAGTTCATGTCCGGCGGCTGGAAAATGAAGCGCATGCATCGGATGATCGTGATGAGCGAGACCTATCGCCGCTCCTCTCAATCGCGGCCCGATGTTACCGCCGTCGATCCGTATAACAAGTTACTCGCCCGCCAGAACCGTTTGCGCCTGGATGCGGAAATCATTCGCGACGCGGCGTTGAGTGTCACCGGCCTGCTCGGCCGCAAAGTTGGCGGGCCCAGCGTCTATCCTCCCATCCCCAAAGGCGCCAACGATATTACGCAGGTGAAGCGGGAATGGAAGGTCTCCGAAGGGGAAGATAAATACCGCCGCGCCATGTATACGTTCTTCCAGCGTTCGGCCGGCTACCCCGGCTTGATCACCTTCGACGCTCCGGACGGCGCCGTCACCTGCACCCGCCGCGTCCGGTCCAACACCCCGCTGCAAGCCCTGATTCTGTTGAACGACGACACGTTCTTTGAATTCGCCGACGTGCTCGCCAAGAGCATTCTCACTGACGGCGCCAAGCTTGACGACGCTGGCAAACTCGCCTACGGCTGGCAACGCGTTTTGCAGCGCGACATGAAGCCCACCGAATCCAAGCGCCTGCTGGCGTTCCTTGCCGCCCAGCGCGACGCACAAAAAGAGAAGAGCGAACAAGCCGCCTGGACGGCTGTATCTCGCGTTCTTCTCAACTTAGACGAATTCATGACGCGGGAGTAACATCACCATGCAACCGGAAGATAAGTTCTTACAGAAGCGTACGCGCCGTCACCTGTTCAAGGAATGCGGTTTCGGCATCGGTAAGGCCGCCCTCGCCAGCCTCATGGCCGATAAGCTCCTGGCTCAGGTTAACGCGCGTCATCACGCCCCCAAAGTCGATCGTGTCATTTTCCTATTCATGGCCGGCGCGCCCACGCAGTTGGAACTCTTCGACTACAAGCCCGAACTGGTGAAGTGGGACGGCAAGGTCACGCCCGATTCGTTCCTGAAGGGCAAGCGCTTCGCCTTCATGGATACGTTTTCCAAGGAGCCGCCCAAGCTGCTCGGTACCCGCCGCACCTTCAAACAGGCGGGTTCGAACGGTATGTGGTTCTCCGATCTGTTGCCCCACCTCTCCACGGTTGCCGACGACATCGCCATGGTCCATGGCGTCTCCACGGAGAACTTCAACCACGGCCCCGCAAAGCTCTTCACCAATACCGGTTCCGCACGCACCGGACGGCCGTCCATCGGCTCCTGGGTCACTTACGGCATCGGTAGCGAATCGAAGAACCTACCCGGCTACGTCGTGCTGCAGTCCGGCCCTCGCGGCCCGCGAGGCGGCGCGCAGTTATGGGGCAGCGGCTTCCTGCCGTCTTCCTATCAGGGCGTCAATTTCCGTTCAGCCGGCGATCCCATTCTCGACCTCTCCAGCCCTGCCGGCGTCGACGCCGAACAGCAGCGACGAACCATTGAAGCCATTCGCGACCTGAACCAGATGGAGTTGGAGGAGACCGGTGACGCGGAGATCTCCACCCGCATCTCGCAGTACGAGATGGCCTACCGGATGCAGACCAGCGGCCCGGAACTGATCGATTTCAAGTCGGAATCCAAGGAAACCATGGAGATGTACGGCGCCGAGCCGGGCAAGGCGTCCTACGCCAATAACTGCCTGCTCGCCCGCCGCCTGGTGGAACGCGGCGTCCGTTTCGTTCAGCTCTATCACACCGATTGGGACCACCACGACGACATCACCAAGCCTCTCGACCGAGTCTGCGGCGAAGTCGATAAGCCCACCGCCGCCCTCATCAAGGACTTGAAACAGCGCGGCCTGCTCGACCGAACGCTCGTAATCTGGAGCGGCGAATTCGGCCGCACGCCGATGGGTGAAGTGCGCGAAAAGGGCAAGATTGGCCGCAACCATCACATCGACGCGTTCAGCCTGTTCATGGCCGGCGGCGGCATCAAAGCCGGCACCGTGGTGGGCGGCACGGACGAGTTCGGCTTCTCCCCTACGCAAGGCAAAGTGGACGTCCACGACATCCAGGCGACCATTCTGCACCTGCTCGGCATCGATCACCTGAAGCTGACATTCCGCTTCCAGGGGCGCGATTTCCGCCTCACCGACGTGCATGGGAACGTGGTCAAGCCACTGCTGGCTTGACCACGTCCTCAACTACGGCAATTGCAGCGTAAAGGGTTGGCTAAACGGCGCCGTCCCTCCGTTGGCGTTGGTCGAGAAGGTAACGGTAAACCGGGCGTTGGCGGCGCAGGTGCCGAAGTCGATGTGCGCTACGACATCGGCACTGGTTCCCGGCGCCAGCAGTCCTGCGGAGAGCGGAAGAGCGGAGGTCACCACCGGTGTCGGGCAAGAAGTGCCGGAGGTCTGTACAAACGACATGTTCGTTAGCTGGGCGTCGGCGGCCGTGTTGGCCCCCGTGTTGCTAAGACGGATGGCCCAACGCTTTGTCGGGAGCGAACCGGATTTCCCAAGCACCGATGGCTTCACAGTTGTGGCTCCGATCGCACCCAGATCCCGCACCTGTCCGGCAACCGCTTTGAAGGTGAATTGAGTGAGAAATAGCCCCTGTTTGGACACTATCCCGACTCCTGGCCCTGCCAGTGCAAAGAAGCGAAACCGGCCCGTGCCGTCGGTTCCCGAGTTGCCGTCTTCCTTCTGAGTACGAACGAATAGCTGGTTCGACGGAACCCCGTTGACGGTGATCGTGCCCGTCATGATTCCCAC
>CANIFK010000538.1 GCA_947466555.1 Acidobacteriota bacterium
AGAACTGAAGAGCCGGAACTACTTTGTGCCGGGCGTGGTGATGAACATCATCACGCTGATTACGCTGATGCTGACGGCGATGGCGATTGTGCGGGAGAAGGAGATTGGGACGATGGAGCAGTTGATGGTGACGCCGATTCGCCCGATTGAGCTGATGCTGGGGAAGACGATTCCGTTTGCGTTGATTGGGTTTTTGGACATGGCGCTGGCGACGACTACGGCGCTGGTTGTATTTCATGTGCCGTTTCGGGGGAGCGTGTGGATGCTGGTGGGATCGTCGGGGTTGTTCCTGCTTTCGACGCTGGGGGCGGGGCTGTTTTTGTCGACGATTTCGCGGACGCAGCAGCAGGCGATGATGTCGGCGTTCTTCTTTTTCATGCCGACGTTTATGTTGAGCGGGTTCAGTTTTCCGGTTCGGAATATGCCGGAGGTGATTCAGTGGATCACGTATTTGAACCCGTTGCGGTACTTCATTGAGGTGCTGCGGGGGGTGTTTTTGAAGGGGGTGGGGGTGGAGGTTTTGTGGCCGCAGTTGGGGGCGATGGGGTTGATTGGGGTGGTGATTTTGTTGGTGAGCGCGGGGCGGTTCCGAAAGCGGTTGGATTAGGGGTGTGGCCAAGGAAAAGTGAGTGGTTTTTCTTGGTAGAGTTGTAGTGGAGAGTGATTGCAAGTGATTGAGCAGTCTATTGTTGGTAGAGTTTATGGGAAGGGGAGGGGTTGGGCCTTTAGTCAGAAGGATTTTGCGGATCTGGCTGGGGGCTCGACTACCGATTGGACGCTTGCGCGGTTGGCGGAGGCGGGGAAGATTCGGCGTGTGATCCGGGGACTGTACGACTACCCGCGCTATAGCGAACTGTTGCAGACCGAACTGAGCCCGAACCTGGACAGCGTGGCACAGGCGCTGGCCCGGAAGTTTGGCTGGCAGATTCAACCGAGCGGGGCGACGGCGCTGCAGTTGATGGGGCTATCGACACAGGTGCCGGGGCGGATGGTGTATTTGTCGGACGGGCCGAGCCGGAAGTATCAGATTGGCAACACGGAGCTGGCGTTTGAACGGACGACGTTGAAGGAGGCCAAGTTTAAGCTGCGGGAGAGCGGGCTGCTGGTGCAGGCGTTGAAGTCGTTGGGGAAGGAGCGGATTGATGATGGGGTGATTGCGGCGATGCGGGCGTGGCTGCCGGTGCGATTGCGGGGGAAGGTGCGGACGGAGACGAAGCGGGCGACGGGGTGGGTGTATGAGGCGATTGTGAAAATTACGGCGGAGGAGGCGGATGAGGCCGGCGAATGCGGATCGAGACGGAGGCGAAGCGGGACACAAGCAAGCCCTTGGCCGGGTGATTCAACGCGTGCGGTCGGTATGGAGTTCGATACAACCATTAAAAACCGCGTCGCGGTTAGTTCGGCCTAAAACACGAACCATTGACGACGGTGTGACATAATCAGCGGCAATGGCTTCTGGATACCTCTACGTTCTAGCGAACAGCGCAATGCCTGGGCTGGTTAAGGTCGGAAAGACGACGAGGCAGCCTTCGGAGCGGGCGAGTGAATTGTCCGGTGTAACTGGCGTGGCGACACCCTTCATCGTGGTTTACGAAGATCATTTCCCCGATTGTGATGCAGCCGAGATATTCGTGCATACCCAACTCGCTTCGGCGGGACTTCGCCTATCTGACAATCGCGAGTTTTTCCGAGCGTCCGTTTCCGATGTGGTCAAGATTATAGCGACTATGCATTCCAAGCTGCCCGGCCACTCCTCTACTAACGACCGCCATGACGATCTCTTGACACCTGACGATTCGGAGTTCGCCAGTTTCAATCTCGAAGAATCTTGCAAGTCCGAGCCATGGGAGGCAATCCTCGAGGAAGCCGACAAGCACTACTATGGGTTAGAGGGCTACATTGAGGACCATCCTGAGGCTTTCAAGCTTTACCGAGACGCGGCGCGGCTAGGATCACCGAATGCCTTCGAACGGATCGGGGATATGTACCGTGCGGGAGAAGGCGTAAAAGAAGACGCTCAAAAGGCCCTCGACTTCTACAAGGAAGGCGCTAAAGCTGGAAATTACTTTTGTTATGGTGGGATGGCTCTGATCTTTCTCCCTAAGGGCCACCTGGAAAATGCACGCAAGGCACACCTCCGCAAGATGATAGCTGGAGGTGAGGCAGAGAATTGGGAGAAGTACCGAGACTACGGTAATCGGCATATCCGTCTACTGCATAGTGCTCTCTTTGACCTTTCGTTCCGCAAAGGCTGCTTCGATAATGAAATGATGTCAATTAGCCGAGCATACCTCCCGGAAATTGTTGTCTATATTCGGGAGAAGATCCTAGGTAGCGAGTGGATCAACAAATACCCTACGGCCATAGAACGCTACGCCGAGCAGATCTCCATTTTGCAGATCATTATCGGCGTCCCCCCCGCGCCTCCACCCATGGTTCGCTAAATCAATCCGCCATCAAAACCTATCCTCACTTCAGCAGCCTGCAGCCGCCTCAGTCTGCAATAGCGGAGGCACACTTACGTGGAATGTTCGGAAAAGGTAGACAAACCCAACGCGAATTCGAAATGGTGGATAGGCGCCGTAGCGTCTGTCGAGAAGCTGTGGTTGAGCGTTTTGACGGGCAAGATCGTCTATTGATGGAGGCGAGGTTGGCTTAGATGGTCTAGCAACCTGAACTCCATCACCTGCCTCGTGGAGATGGCTCCCTGCCGGCAGGAGACGCACCGGATTGACAGGGCACTGCAGACTTCGGCTTGCAGGCAATGCCATATGAATACGCCGGGGCCTCTATAATGGGAGTTACCAATGGGACGCACGTCGCTCGACAAAAGCAAGATGAAGATCTTGCTGCTGGAGGGCATACACCCCAGCGCCGCTGAAGCTTTCCGCGCAGACGGATATAGCTGGATTGAGACGCATAAGGGCGCGCTGGCGGGCGCGGAGCTGGAACATGCGCTGGCGGACACCTTCTTTCTTGGGTTGCGGTCGGCTACGCATTTGACCGAGCGCGCCATTCAACACGCGCGGCGGCTGACGGCGGTGGGGTGCTTCTGTATTGGCACCAACCAGGTGGAACTGGCGGCGGCGAAGTCGCGGGGCGTGCCGGTGTTTAATGCGCCGTTTTCGAATACGCGGAGTGTTGCCGAGCTCGTGGTGGCGCAGACGGTGATGCTGATGCGGGGGATTCCGCGGAAGAACGCGATGGCGCATCGGGGGGAATGGGACAAGTCGGCGGCGGGGTCGTATGAGGTGCGGGGGAAGCGACTGGGGATTGTTGGGTATGGGCATATTGGCACGCAGGTGGGGCTGCTGGCGGAATCGTTTGGGATGAAGGTTGCTTACTTCGACGTGGAGTCGAAGTTGGCGTTGGGGAATGCACGGGCGGTGGGCACGCTGGATGAGTTGCTGCAGCATTCCGATGTGGTGACGCTGCATGTGCCGGAGACGCCGCAGACGCAGGGGATGATTGGCGCTTTGCAGTTGGGGCGGATGAAGACGGGCGCGCATTTGGTGAACGCTTCGCGGGGGACGGTGGTGGACATTGACGCGCTGGCGGCGGCGATTCGCGCCGGGCATATTGGCGGGGCGGCGATTGATGTTTTTCCGGCGGAGCCGAAGTCGACGGGGGACATGTTCAACTCGCCGTTGCGGGGGCTGGACCGCGTGATTCTGACGCCGCATGTGGGCGGGAGCACGATGGAGGCGCAGCAGAATATTGGGCTGGAGGTGGCGGGGAAGTTGTTGCGGTATAGCAATAACGGGTCGACGCTTTCGGCGGTGAATTTTCCGGAGGTGTCATTGCCGGCGCATCCGGGGCAGCAGCGGTTGTTGCATATTCATCGGAATCAGCCGGGCGTGCTGTCGTCGATTAATGCGATCTTTTCCGAGGACAGTATTAACGTGGCAGGGCAGTATTTGCAGACCGATCCGAGCATTGGGTACGTCGTGATTGATATTGAGGCGGGGGAGCGGGCGAAGTCGTTGCGGTTGAAGAAGCGACTGGAGTCTGTGCCGGGGACGCTGCGGGTTAGGATTCTGTTTTAGGCGATGTATACGCCGCCGCTGTTTCGCGAGGACCGGCCGGAGGTGATGGAGGCGTTGCTGCGGGAGTTTCCGCTGGCGACGCTGGTGGTGATGTTGGGGGACGGGATGGAGGCGACGCACGTGCCGCTGTTGTTACGGGATGGCGTTTTAGTGGGACATGTGGCGCGGGGGAATCCGTTGGCGGGCGCGGATGGGGCGGCGGCGGTTGCTATTTTTCAGGGGCCGCAGCATTATGTTTCGCCGGGGTTTTATGCGACCAAGGCCAGTGACCCGCGGGTGGTGCCGACTTGGAATTACGTTGCCGTGCATGCGCATGGGACGTTGCGGACTTTTACGGACGCTGAGCGATTGCGGGCGGTGGTGGCGGATTTGACGGCGCATTTTGAGGGGCAGCGGGCGGAGCCGTGGAGTATTGACGATGCGCCGGGGGAGTATATCGACAAGCTGCTGGGCGCGATTACGGGGATTGAGATTCCTGTTGCGCGGTGGGAAGGGAAATGGAAGGTGAGCCAGAAC
>CANIFK010000539.1 GCA_947466555.1 Acidobacteriota bacterium
ATCCGGGTGATTGGCGGGTGTGTGCGGGCGGCGTGCGCGGAGGCTGGATTGGCGGCGGTGTTGCCCGCGTTCCGGGCGGCGTGTCTGGGGTTCAGTGGCGGACCGGCGGACAAGCAAGGGATTCTGCGGGAGATGTTGACCGTCGACGATTTATTGGTCACTACGGACGCGGCGATTGCGCTGGCCGGGGCGTGTGGCGGAGGTCCGGGGATCATCACGATCGCCGGCACCGGGCATATCAGCATGGGCCGCGGGCGCGACGGGAAACTGGCGCGGGCCGGGGGCTGGGGCTATATTTTTGGCGACGAGGGCGGGGGCTTCTGGATCGCCTGCCAGGCAGTGCGGGCGGCGATGCAGGTGCATGAGAATTGGGGCGTTTCAACATCGTTGCATGGGCGGCTGTTGGAGGCGACCGGGTTTGCCGAGGCCAATGCCATGATGCATGCGTTCTATACGGCGGAGTGGCCGCGGAAACGAGTGGCGGCGTTGTCACGCATTGTGGACGAAGAGGCCGAGCGGGGCGACGCGGTGGCGATTTCGATTCTGGAGCGCGGGGCGGCGGAGTTGATCCGGATTAGCGCGATTGTACGCGGGAATTTGTTCGCAGAGGGCGAAGAGGCGCGGCTGTCGCCGATCGGCAGCGTCTGGAAGAGCCGCATTCTGCGCGAGAGTTTTGTTCGGCAATGGGAGCAGGCGAACCCGTACAATATCTTTGCCGCGCCCGCGATGGGCCCGGCGGCGGGAGCGCTGCTGGAGGCCTTCCGCATTGCCGGTTTATCAGTAGAACTGCACCACCTTCCGGAGACTGAAAAATGAGATTTCTGTTGCTGCTGTTCCCTGCCCTTCTGCTGGCCGCGGAGCCCGATTGGAAGGCCGTCGACGCCGAATCGCTGGACCTGCTGCAGCGCTATTTGCGCATTCCGAGTACGAACCCGCCGGCCGATACGCGCGCCGCGGCGGCGCTGTTCCGGGACGAGTTGGCGAAGGTGGGAATTACGGCGAAACTCTACGAGGCTGGGCCGAAGGGACAGGTGAACCTGGTGGCGCGGCTGGAGGGCCGGAACAAGTCGAAAAAACCGCTGGTGCTGATGAACCATTTCGACGTGGTGCCGGTGGCGCGCGAGGCCTGGAGCATGGATCCGTTTGGCGGGATTGTGAAGGACGGGTCGATCTGGGGGCGCGGGGCGTTGGACATGAAGGGCATCGGCATCATGCAGCTGATGGCCGTGATTGCGATGAAGAAGAACGGCATCGTGCCGGACCGCGATATCGTGCTGTTTTCAACGTGCGACGAGGAGACGGGCGGCGACCTGGGCGTGCGGTGGATGTTGAAGAATCATCCGGGCGAAGTGGACGCGGAATACGTGTTGGACGAAGGCGGCTTCGGCACGCGGGACGTGTTGCAAAAGGGCAAGCTGGTGTTCGGGATTTCGGTGGCGGAGAAACAGCCGGCGTGGCTGCGGATTCGGGCGAAGGGGACGGCGGCGCATGGGTCGCAGCCGATTGCCGATAACGCGAACATGGCGCTGCTGCGGGCGATTGAAAAGGCCATGGCGGCGCCGCCATCGGGTAAGCGGCATCCAGTGATTGCAGAGATGCTGGCGACGGTGGGCGGGACGCTGGAAGCCAACAAATTGACCAACGCGATCCAGAAAAACACGCTGACGCTGACGACGTTGAAATCCGGCGTGGGTGACCCGGTGAAGGTGAATGTGATTCCGTCGACGGCGGAGGCGACGCTCGATTGCCGGTTGCTGCCGGGCGTGAATGCGCAGGAGTTCATCAGCGACATGCGGGCGCGCATCAACGACCCGCGGGTGACGGTGGAACTGTTGACGACGATCGACGACACGCCGGCTTCTAGCTTCACCACGCCACTGTTTGAAACGCTGCGGAAGGTAATTAAGAAGCACCACCCGGCGGCGGAGGTGACACCGATGATGGTGCCATATTCCACCGACGCACCGAAGTTCCGCAAGAAGGGCCTGCCCGCCTACGGGTTCACGCCGATGATTTTGAACGCCGAACTGCTGGCGACGATGCACTCCGACGAAGAGCGGATACCGGTGGACCAGTTCCATATGGGCGTCCGCATGATGTTCGACGTGATACGATCAGAGTTTTAGGGATTGTATTTTTTCCCAACAAATTTATGGCAAAACTCTCGATTCGTGACCTCGCCCTGCAGGGCAAGACCGTTTTTATTCGCGTGGACTTCAACGTCCCGCTGGCACCTGGCGGACAGGAAATCACCTCCGATAAGCGTATTCGCGCGGCGCTGCCGACGATCAAGTACGCCTTGGAACAGGGCGCAGGCGTGATCCTGGCCAGCCACCTGGGCCGACCGAAGGGCAAGCGCAATGCGGAGATGAGCATGGCGCCGGTGGGCGCGAAGCTCGCCGAACTGCTGGGCCAGCCGGTGACGGTAGCTCCCGATTGTATCGGCGCGGAAGTGGCGGCGTTGAAGCCGGCCGCGGGGCAGGTGCTGCTGCTTGAAAACCTGCGCTTCCATGCGGAAGAAGAAGCGAACGATCCGGAATTCTCCAAGCAGTTGGCGTCGTTGTGCGATGTCTATGTGAACGACGCGTTCGGCACGGCGCATCGCGCGCATGCGTCGACCGTGGGCATGATCGCCTTCGTGCCGCAGGCTGCCGCCGGGCTGTTGATGGACAAGGAACTGCAGTGGTTGGGCAAGGCGACGCAGAATCCGGACCGGCCGTGTATCGCCATTCTGGGCGGCGCGAAGGTGTCGGACAAGATTGAAGTGATCGTGAACCTGGCGAAGGTTGTCGATAAGCTAATCATCGGCGGCGCAATGGCCTACACGTTCCTGAAGGCGCGCGGCGAAGCCACTGGGAAGTCGCTGGTGGAAGAAGACAAGATTCCGTTGGCGCTGGAACTGATGAATTCGTTGGGCGATAAGCTGATGCTGCCGACCGATCACGTTGTGGCCGCGGAGTTCAAGGCTGGGGCCGAGAACGAAGTGGTGACGGTGATTCCGGAAGGCAAGATGGCGCTCGACATCGGGCCGGCCACGATTGCGGCGTATGAGGCCGTGGTGAAGGCGTCGAAGACGATCATTTGGAACGGTCCGATGGGCGTGTTCGAATTGAAGCCGTTTGATACGGGTACGGTAGCGGTGGCGTTGGCCGTGGCGAACTCCGGCGCGGTGAGCGTGGTGGGTGGTGGCGATTCGGAGAAGGCCATTAAGTCGGCCGGCGTCTCCGACAAGATCACGCACGTTTCCACCGGCGGCGGCGCGTCGCTGGAGTTCCTGTCCGGCCTGGTACTGCCGGGCGTGGCGGCGTTGACGGAAAAGTAGTTTGACCCCGGTTCCTCCAGTAGTGCGCACGCGCTACTGGAGGAACTAATGAAGCGAATTTTACTGACCGTTGGAGCGTGGGCCCTGTTCGGCTTATCCGCAGCTGCACAGGTGAACGTGGATGTCGGCAAAGCCACGGTGCGGGTGTTGTATAACGGGCAACCGCTGCCCGGTGGATGCGCGTTGTATTTTTCCGTTGGGCAATATGGGCTTGGGTGTGGTGGCACGACGACGGACATTCCGATCGGCAACTACACCGTGACCGAGATTCACGGGTATCCGTTCCCTTCGCAATCGATCACGGTGGCCACCGGCCAGACGACGGTGGTTGACGTAGAGACATCCCCGTATGTGGGGTTGATTACCGGCGTTGTATCCGTAAACGGGCAACCGCCGGCGGGGAACGCCTTTGTCCGCACCTACCAGGAAGACGGCTCGTCGGGGACCAATGGGACGGGCCGGTTTCGATTCATTGCGCTCAACGGCGCGGGCACCGCACAGGTCCAGCTATCGGGCCTGGAGCAGGCGACGAAGCCGTTTACCGCCATCGCCGGGAGCGAGGTGGACATCGGCACGATTGCCATCAACACGGGGAGAGCACAAGTCCGCGTACTGTACAACGGGCAGCCGTTTCCAGGCGGATGTTCACTGTACTTTTCCGTAGGGCCGTATGGGCTAGGCTGTGGCGGAACGACCTCTGAGATCCCTACTGGAGCGTACATGGTGACGGAGATTCACGGGTATCCGTTCCCGAATCAGCCGGTGACAGTGACGGCGGGGCAGACGACAGTTGTCGATGTTGAGACATCGCCGTACATGGGTCTGGTTACCGGAACCGTAACGGTGAATGGGGCGCCTTCCGCATTGGCGGTTGTGAGAACATCGCAGGAGGATGGCAATTCCGGCACCGACGCTACCGGGCGGTTTCGGTTCCTGGCGCTGAACGGACCGTCAACGGCATTCGCTTCGCTGGCCGGAACACAGCTTGCGTCAAAACCCTTCACGGCGGTGGCCGGAGCGCTGACGGATATTGGTGATATCGCCATCAGCACGGGCAGTGCGACCGTCCGTGTTCTCTACAATGGCCAACCGCTTCCGGGGGGTTGCTGGCTCTACTTTTCGGTGGGGCAATATGGCCTCGGTTGTGGCGGATCGACGAGTCAGATTCCGACCGGAGCGTATACGGTTACCGAAATCCACGGATACCCGTTCCCGAACATCCCAATCACGATAAG
>CANIFK010000540.1 GCA_947466555.1 Acidobacteriota bacterium
CTCCATATGCGGAGTGCAGTTGTAGATCAGCTTCCAACGCGGCGTCCGCACGCAACGCGAAAGATCGAAAGTCGAAGACTTCGTCGTCGCCGTCATCGGCGCGTTGCCATGCGGTCCGCGCTGCCCAAAAATGTACCGTCGTCCCTCATACCGCTCGCCCTTCAACAGCGGCACAAAGCTCCGCCCGGACATCTGCTTCGGCGCCGCAATCCCCACTGCCTCCAGCAGCGTCGGCGCAATATCTTCGCCGGACAACAACTCCGTCGTCGCCCGCCCGCTCCGCACCACGCCCGGCCACTGCACCAGGAACGGCACGTGCAACCCAGGGTCATAAAGCGAACCCTTCCCATGCGGCAACGCCATGCCGTTATCGCCCATGAACAGGACAATCGTGTTCTCCCGGAACCCCCGTCGCGACAACACATCCAGCACCGTCTTAAACTCATCATCGGCCCGCGAAATCTCGCCCAGATACTTCGCGAAATCCTCCCGCAACCCCGGCACGTCGGGGAAGTGTTTCGGCAGTGGCAGAGTCTTCGGGTCGTACGGCTCCGCAATCGCCTTGGCGCCCCACACATGATGCGGATCGTTGAAATTCACCCACAAAAAGAACGGTTTCTCCGCCGGCTTCTTATCGAAGAACTCATTCATCTTCGCCGCCGTCTGTGCCCGCGTCGAACCCTTGTCCACCCAGTCCATCCACGGCGCAAACGTCTGCATCCCGTACTTGTCAAAGGTGGGCTGCGAATTCGGCGCCTGTGCCGGCCCGTCTAGGTGATAGTAGCGCCGGCACACGCCCGTGAAATAGCCCGCCTGCTTCATCAACTCCGGAAACGTCACCACGTCCGGCGGCAGCGGGGAAGAGAAGCGCCCCATCCGGATCGCCACCGGCATCCGCCCCGACATGATTGCCGACCGCGAGGGCACGCACTGCGGCGCCGCCGTGAACATGCGGTCGCACCGCAGCCCGTCTTTGGCAAACTGGTCGAGCACCGGCGTGCGCACCGGATACCCATAACAACCCAGGTAGGGGTAGCTGTGGTCGTCGCTCAAAACCAGCAGCACGTTCGGCCGCTTCGCCTGCGCCTGCATCGGCAACAGCGCCGCCGTCCCAAGTAGCTCTCTTCGCGTCATTGCGATAGCATGACCCAAGTCATGCATCGTCGCAACTTTGTCTCCGCGCTCGCCGCCGCCGCGCCCCTCTTCGCCCAGGAAGAATACAAACAGGGCCCCGATTCCTTCCGCCAGGACGGCGTCCCCAAAGGCGCCATCACCGCCCACAAAGCCACCAGCAAGCTCTACCCCGGCACCGTCCGCGACTACTGGGTCTATACCCCCGCCCAGCTCGACCGCGCCACCCCAGCCCCCGTCATGATCTTCCAGGACGGCGGCGGCATGATCCGCGAAGACGGCAACGGCTACAAAGTCCCCGTCGTGCTCGACAACCTCATCCACAAACGCGACATCCCGCCCATGGTCGCCATCTTCATCAACCCCGGCATCCTCCCCGCCGCCAACGCCAACGCCCAGGGCCGCTACAACCGCAGCCTCGAATACGACGGCCTCGGCGACCTCTACGCCCGCTTCCTCATCGAAGAAATCCTTCCCGAAATCGCCAAGTCCCACAACCTCTCGCAGAACCCCGATCATTGGGGCCTCGCCGGCTCCTCCAGCGGTGGCATCGCCGCCTTCAACGCCGCCTGGAGCCGCCCCGACAAATTCCGCCGCGTCCTCAGCTTCATCGGCAGCTTCGTCAATCTCCGCGGCGCCAACAACCTGCCCGCGCTCATCCGCAAATACGAGCCCAAGCCCCTCCGCGTCTTCCTCCAGGACGGCTCCAACGATAACGACATCTACGGCGGCAGCTGGTGGATCGCCAATCAAGACATGGCCCGGTCCCTCGAATGGTCCGGCTACGACGTCAAATTCGTCAAAGGCACCGAAGCCCACAACGCCAAACACGGCTCCGCCATCCTCCCTGACGCCATCCGCTGGCTCTGGCGCGATTTCCCCAAACCCATCGAAACCCCCATAAACAAAAGCGACAAGCACTACCTGAGCACCGCCCTCATCCCCGGTAAGGACTGGGAACTGGTCGGCTCCGGCTACCGTTTCGCCGAAGGTCCCGCCGTCGATAAATCGGGCCAGGTCTTCTTCACCGACATCCCCAATAACCGCATCCACAAGATCGCGCTTGACGGCAAAGTCTCCGTCTTCACGGAAAACAGCGGCGGCACCAACGGCCTCATGTTCGGCCCCGATGGCCGCCTCTACGGCTGCCAGAACGGCAAGAAACAAATCGTCGCCTGGACCATGGATGGCGCCGAAACCGTCCTCGCCACCGATGTCGAATCAAACGATCTCTGCCTGAACGCCAAAGGCGAAATCTGGTTCACCGACCCCCGCAACCACAAGGTCTGGTTCCTCGATACCAAGGGCAACAAACGCGTCGTCCACCAAGGCCTGGAATTCCCCAACGGCGTCATCCTCTCCACCGATCAGACGCTCCTCATGGTCAACGATTCCCGCGGCCGCTGGGTCTGGTCCTTCACCGTCAACGCCGATGGCTCGCTCTCCAATGGCCAGGCCTACCATCACCTCGAATCCCCCGACGACAGCTCCGCCACCAGTGCCGACGGCATGACCGTCGATACCGATGGCCACCTCTACGTCACCACCAAAATTGGCCTGCAAATCTGCGATCAACCCGGCCGCGTCGTGGCCATCTTGAACAAGCCCCACGGCGGCTCGCTCTCGAACGTCGTCTTCGGCGGCCCCGAGTTGAACACCCTCTACGTCACCGCCGGCGACCGCGTCTACAAACGCCAAATCAACCGCAAAGGCCTCACCGCCTGGACGCCCATGAAGCCGCCCATGCCGCGCCTATAGCGTCTCCCGATACACCCCCAGCTCCTTCCACACAACGGGCCCCGACGATCGGTGCACGCGCACGCGCACCTTCGGCGCCCGTTGCATTTCCGGCAGCCGGATCAGCCGGCACGCGCCAATACTCGTCCCCTCGGCCACCGTCTTCCAATCCCCGCCAACCCACGCATCCACCGCGAACGCGTCCACCCGCTGCCCCTGCGCAATGTCCTCCCGCAGCCGCACCACGTTCCACTCCCCACGCACGCGCACCGTCATGTCCCCGTCCATCTTCCCCGCCAGATTCTTCGCAAACGTGCCCTTCACGCGCCGACCGAAATCCCGCAGCGAAGCCACATCGGCCTCATGCAACAGCCCCCGCCGGTCCGGCGGAACGTTCAACAAAAAACTCGCCCCGCGCCCCACGGACTTATAGTACAGCTCCATCAACTCCGCCCCCGTCTTCACCTTCGCGTTCTGATTCTCATGCCAAAACCAACCCGGCCGGATCGAAACATCGCACTCCGCCGGCAGCCATTGCGCCGCGTCCCTGTGCCCCGTCATGCCCTCTTTATCGCGAGTAAAACCCGGTGCCGGCGCGCCGCCATCGGGGCCCACCGGCGCATATGTCGCCCAACACGTTTCGTTCGCAAACCCCTTCTCATTGCCCACCCAACGAATGTCCGGCCCCACGTCGCTGAAAATCACCGCGTCCGGCTGCAGCTTTCGCACAAGCGCCCACGTCCCCGGCCAATCGTAGTAGCTCTTCTTGTCGATCATCCGCTTCTCGCGCGCCCCGCCGTAGAACCCGTCGCCGCCATTCGCCCCGTCGTGCCACACCTCAAACACCGGCCCGTAGTTCGTCAACAGCTCCGTCAACTGCGCCCGATACACGTCCACATACCCCGGCTTCCCGTACAGCGCATGGTTCCGGTCCCACGGCGATAAATACACGCCAAACTTCATCTTTCGCCGCGCCGCCGCCTCTGAGATCTCCTTCACCACATCGCGCTTGAACCCCGCCATCACCGAATGCGAAGTCGTCTTCGTCGGCCACAAACAGAACCCGTCGTGGTGCTTGCAAGTCAGGATCACGCCCCGCATCCCGCCCGCGTGGAGCGCGTCGATAATCGCATCCGCATCAAACGCCGTCGGCGCAAACAACCGCGGATCCTCGTCCCCGTAACCCCACTCTTTATCCGTGAACGTGTTCATCGTAAAGTGCAGAAACGCGTACGTCTCCATCCCATGCCAAAGCAGCTGCCGCGGCGACGGCCGCGCCCCGCCCGCCTGCGCCAACAATGCACTGCTGAACAACATCTGCCGCCGTGTCATGTTCATTAATCTAATGTAGTACTCGCTATCCTGAAAGCAGTGCCCCTGTTCGTCCTGCTCCTACTGTTAACCCCTCTCGCCCACGCGCAGACCACCGCCTCCACCGGCACCCTCCAAGGCGCCGTGCGCGATCGCTCCGGTGCCCTCGTCCCCGCCGCCCAAATCACCGTCCGCAACCAGGACACCGCCAGCGAACGCCGCGCCGCCACCAATGCCAACGGCCAGTTCACCCTCCGCGGCCTCCTCCCCGGCAGCTACACTATTTCCATCGCCGCCCCCGGTTTCGCCCCCGTCAAAACCGCGGAATTCCCCCTCTCCGTCGGCCAGGTTCTCCAACGCGATTTCGAACTCGCCCC
>CANIFK010000541.1 GCA_947466555.1 Acidobacteriota bacterium
AAGGGCACGCCGTCCATCTTCCTCATCTCCGAAAACACCGGCCACAGCATCAGCCCGCTGGTTCGCTCCCAGGTCGACGCCTTCCTCAAGGAGCACGGCGACCGCGGCCTCGTCTCCCCCGACGAAGTGAAGTTCGTGACCTTCACCACCCGCTACAACACCGCCCACTGGGTCACCGTCGACGCGCTCGAAAAACACTACGAGCGCAGCGAACTCTTCGCCCGTCGCGATGCCATCCGCTCCCACGTCACCGTCAACACAAAGAACCTCACCCACTTCACCCTCCGCGAAATGGGCGCCGCCAAAGAACTGACGATCGACGGCCAAACCCTGAAAATCCGCCCCACTCCCGAACTTCACTTCGCCAAACTCAACAACGCCTGGCGCCTCGGCACCCTGCCCCCCAACCACAAAACCCACGCCCTGCAAGGCCCCATCGATGACGCCTTCCTCGGCCCCTTCCTCCTCGTCCGCCCCACCGGCGCCCCCTGGAACAAGGCCGCCAACGAGCAAGCGCAGAAGATCCTGGCCCGCTTCGACCGCGTCTACGCCCGCTACTACCGCGCCCACCCGCGCGTGAAGGACGACCGCGACGTCACCAAGGACGACCTCGCCAACTACAACCTCATCCTCTTCGGCGACCCATCGAGCAACACCCAAATCGCGAAGATCCTGAGCAAACTCCCCATCCAGTGGACGAAGGACCAAATCACCGCCGGCCCCAACAAATACCCATCCGCCACCCACCTCCCCGCGCTCATCTACCCCAACCCCGCCAACCCGCGCAAATACGTGGTCTTGAACTCCGGCCTGACCATCGACGAGCGCGAGTATCACAGCGACTACTCCATGCCCAAACTCGGCGACATCGCCATCCTCAAAATCGGCGACACCGAAACGCCCGAACCCGCCTGGGCCACCATCTTCGACGAATTCTGGCGCCTCCCATAAATCCAACCAATCGGGGTCTCCGTATAACGCCAATGGAGACCCCTCATGTCCAATATTGAAACCGTTAAAGCCATGTACGCCGCCTTCGGTCGCGGCGATGTGCCAGCCATTCAAGCCCACATGACGCCCGACGTCAGTTGGGAATCCGAAGGCCCGGCAAGACTCATCTTCACCGGCATTCACCACGGCCCCGCGGAAGCCGCCCGCTTCTTCGCCGGCCTCGCCGCCGAACATACCGACATCGATTTTCAAATGTCGGAATTCTTCGAAAACCCAAACGCCGTCGCCGCCTTCGGCCGCTACACCGTCACCGTCAAAGCCACCGGAAAACGAGTCAGCACACCCGTCGCCCATTACTTCGCGTTCCGCGACGGCAAAGTATCCCGCTACATGAACATCGTCAACACCGGCGCGTTCCTCGAGGCTCTCGAAACCATATAATCACCTGAGAGCCCATGAAGTCCTCTCTCGTCGCCCTCATCCTGGCCGCAGTCGCCCTCGCCCAACCAGTCCCCAAATCCTGGACCGACACCGACACCGGCCACCGCATCGTCCGCCTCACCGACGAGCCCGGCTCCGCCAGCCTCTACTTCAACCAGAACGGCTACACGGCCGACGGGAAATCGCTCGTCTACACTACCCCCAACGGCATCTCCGTACTCGATCTCGAAAAGCGTGAAGCCCGCCAGGTCGTCCAAGGCCGAGTCCGCTTAATCGACGCCGGCCGCAAAACGCCCCGCGTCTACTACAGCCGCGACGGCGCCCTCTTCTGGACCAACACCGCCACCAACGAAACCAAGAAAATCGGCGACCTCCCCCCGCGCGGCTCCATCGCCACCGTCAACGCCGACGAAACCCTCCTCGCCGGCACCTACATCGAAAACTCCCAGCAGGCCCCCTACGCCCCCAACAACAACCAGTCCCAGGGGCACCCCCTCGATCAGCCCAAAAACAAAGGCCAGATGATGGAGGAGCGCTGGGCCTCCCGCCTCCCCATGGCCATGTTCACCATGCGCATCGACACCGGCGAAATCAAAATCATCCACAAAGCCAACGACTGGCTCAACCACCTTCTCTTCTCCCCCACAGACCCTGCCCTGCTCATGTTCTGCCACGAAGGCCCCTGGCACAAAGTCGACCGCATCTGGTCCATCCGCACCGACGGCACCCAACTCACCAAAATCCACACCCGCACAATGGCCATGGAAATCTTCGGCCACGAATTCTGGAGCACCACCGGCGCCGACATCTGGTACGACCTCCAAACCCCGCGCGGCGAAGACTTCTGGCTAGCCCGTTACAACATCGCCAGCGGCGCCCGCACCTGGTACCACTTGCAGCGCGACGAATGGTCCATCCACTTCAACGTGTCCAAGGACGGCAAGCTCCTCTGCGGCGACGGCGGAGACCCAGGTCAGGTAGCCAAAGCCAAGAACGGCCAGTGGATCTATCTCTTCCGTCCCGAAGACCGCAACGACCAGGGCCTGAAGGATCCCAGGTTCATCCAAACCGGAGTATTAAGGGCGGAAAAGCTGGTCAACATGGCCAAGCACCAATACCGCCTCGAACCCAACGTCAGCTTCACGCCCGATCAGAAATGGGTCGTCTTCCGCTCCAACATGTTCGGCGACACCTACGTCTTCGCCGTCGAAGTCGCTAAATAGCGCACGCTTGCTTCTAGATGGCCGGCAACGACAGCGACGCCAAGACCCGGTTCAATAGCCCTCTGTCCAGATACGCGCCCTCCGCCAACATCGCCAGAAACGCGCCACGAAGATCGGTGAGCGAGCCGTTCCGGTAACAGCCTTGGAGCAGTCCGACCGTTCCAATCACCCGAAAGCCTTGGCGTACCGCCAACTTTCTCGCACTGAGATCGTCAACAAGTATCAGGTCGGCACTAACCTCCTTGGCGAGTAAAATCGTACTCAACTCGCCGACTCCAAGTCCAAAGCGGGACTGAGCCGCAGTCACATCCTCTGGCAATACAACCCGCCGTACCTCGATCCAATCTGCATCGCGAGTTTCGGCTCCCCCCGGAAGGCGTTCACCCGCGCATGTAACCTCATCATAGACTTCGGCCGAAATCAACACCCTCTCAAAGAGTGCCTTGGTCAGGGGAAATAGCTTCACCCTGGCTAATACGATCAGCGGACCGGAATCGGAAACTACCGTCACAGTCCTAAAGCGGCCAGGGCGCGTTGATCCTCTTCGTATTCCGCGTCTCCATAGCGGATTGGCGCCACGCCGTGCGCCGCGGCGAAATCCATAAACGCAGCCAGCGGCGTTCCGCACAACTCCGCAGCCCGGCCCAACGAGACTCGATCCTCCCGAAACAACTCCAAGGCGAGCAACCGGGCCGCATCCGCGGAGAAATTCGAAGCGTCCAATCTCGCCGCTCTTAAGAGCGCCACCGGCAACTCGACCGTTACAGAGTCCATGCTTTTAACCTACCCCACAACGAGTCCCCGCCGCAGCTCCGCTACTTATGCCGCTCCAAATAATCCACCAACTGATTCGCCGCCAACTTCACCCCCGGCACCAACGCCGCATCGTCCAAATCAAACTCGGGAGTGTGATGGGCGCCAGTAATCCCCTGCGCCTCATTCCGCACCCCTAAAAACCAAAAGAACCCCGGAATGATTTTCTGGAAATACGAGAAATCCTCCGCCCCCGTCACCGGCGCCGAAGCCCGGATATTCGCCTCTCCCAGCACCCGCCGCATCTGCGGCAAGCTCTCCGCCGTCAACGCCGGATCGTTCACCGTCACCGGATACGCCGTCCCGTCAAAATCCAAAGTAAACGTCGCGTCCCCCGCCGAAGTACACCCGGCCAACGTCTTCCGCATCATCCCCCGCACACTCTCCCGCGTATTCTCGTTGAACGTGCGAATCGTCCCCTCCATCGTCACTTCGCCCGTAATAATATTGCTCCGGTTCCCTCCGTGGATCGAACCAATACTCAACACCATACTCTCGTTCGGATCAATCCGCCGGCTGCGAATCGTCTGCAACGCCGTCACGCACTGCGCCGCGACCGCAATCGCATCAATCCCCAAATGCGGCGTCGAAGCATGCACCTGCTTGCCCTTGATCACCGCCCGGAACGAATCCGCCGAAGCCATCGCCGGACCCGACGAATAGTTCACCGTCCCTGTCGGCGCCAAGCTCCAAACATGCAGCCCAAAGATCGCCGCGGGCCGCGGATTCTCCAACGCGCCCTCTTTAATCATCAACGCCGCCCCGCCCTCTTCCCCCCGAGGCGCCCCCTCTTCCGCCGGCTGGAAAATGAACTTCACCGTGCCCGGCAAATCCGCCCGCATCCCCGCCAATAGCTCCGCCACCGCCAACCCAATCGCAATATGCGCATCGTGCCCGCAAGCGTGGTGCACTCCGCCATTCACGGACTTCCAAGCCTTCGTCGACGAACTGAACACCGGCAGCGCGTCCATATCGGCACGCCACGCCACCACCGGCCCCGGCTTGCCGCCCTTCAAAAGGGCAGTCACGCCATGCTTCCCCACACCAGTCTTGATGTCAGTCAAACCAAGCGCGCGCAACTTCTCCGCCACCACCTTCGCCGTCCGCTCCTCTCGGTTCGACAGCTC
>CANIFK010000542.1 GCA_947466555.1 Acidobacteriota bacterium
CCGGACGACTGTATCGCCGACGATGCTGCGGGCGGGAATGAAGGTGAACGTGATTCCGAACCAGGCGGAAGCGCAGTTGGACGTGCGGCGTTTGCCGGGGGAGACGAAGGAAGAGGTGTACGAGCGGTTCCGGAAGATCATCAACGATCCGGCGATCGAGGTGTTGCCGGAGCCGGGGCAGGACATGCCGGCGACGGAGCCAAGTTCGTTGACTACGGATTTGTACAAGGCGATTGAGACGACGGTTCGGCGGAAGAATCCGAAGGCAGTTTTGATTCCGTACATGTCGCGCGGGGCGACGGATGGGGCGTTCCTGCGCGCCAAGGGGATGGCCGTGTATGGCGTGCCGGTGTTCCTGCGGGACGACAAACCCGGACGCGCGCATGGGAATGATGAGCGCATCCGGGTGTCAACATTGCGGGAGGGCGTGGAGATGCTGATGCAGGTTGTCGAGGAGATCGCTTTAGCGAAGTAGGGCTTCGCCGACCAGTTCCTGCAACAGCGGGGATGTGGGGTAGGGGTGGTGCTTGTACTGGCGGAAGCCTTCGGCGTATTTGACGCCGAGGGACTGGCCGCGGCGGTGGGTCCACTCCTCCATGGTGCGGAGATAATCGTCCATGCCGTGCTGGCGGAGGAGCCAGTTGCGCTGGCTGGCGTGGGCGGCGAGCATGTCGCGTTTCTTGGCGAAGAAGGGTTCGATGTTGACGCCGAAATCGGGACGGATGGGGGCGCCGTCGCGGTCGGTTCCTTCGACGGAATCCATGTAGTAGAGATGGGGGATGGCGTCGAGCGGGGCGGCGACGCCGGTGTGATAGTTGGGCGCCGAGACGGCGAAGCAGGCGTCGCGGACGAGGACGCTGGTGGCTTCGTGGTCGCAGTGATAATCCGTGGGGGCGGAGGTGAGAATGATTTCGGGGCGGATAGCGCGGATGAGTTCGACAACGCGGCGTCGGGAGGTGTCGTCGTTGAAGATGGCCAGATCGCGGAACTCGGCGCACTGGTATTCGGCACCAATCAGCGCCGCGCCGGCGGCGGCTTCCAGGCGGCGCATGGCGGAGATTTCTTCGGGGCCGTACTCGGCGGAGCCGCAGTCACCAGGGGTCATTGTGACCACAGTGATGCGATGGCCCTTCTCAGCGAGGAGGGCAAGCGTGCCGCCGGAGAGGATCTCCATATCGTCGGGGTGAGCGTGAATGGAAAGGATGTGATGGGTCATGCGTGTTTTTGTTTTTCTATGTCGGCCAGCAGGATCTCCGTTCGTTTGCCGGCATGAATCGTGGCCGTTTCGATGGCGGAGATGAGCATGGAGCGGAGGCCGTGGCGCTCAAGTTCGTGGATGGCGGCGATGGTGGTGCCGCCGGGGGTGATGACCTGGTCGCGGAGGATGGCCGGGTGGAGGCCGGACTCGCGGGCGTGTTTGGCGGCTCCGAGGACGGTTTGTTCGGAGAGGCGCATGGAGACTTCGCGCGGGAGCCCCATCTTTACGCCGGCGGCGGCCATGGCTTCGATCACCATGTAGATGTACGCCGGGCCGGAGCCGGAGAGGGCGGTGACGGCGTCCATGTGTTCTTCTTCGACGAAGGCGGTGATGCCGACGGGGCGGAAGATGCTCTCGACGGTTTCACGGTGGAGGGCGGTGGCGAGCGCGTTGTGGCAGATGCCGACGGCGCCCTCTTCGACCAGCACGGGGATGTTCGGCATGGCACGGAAGATGGGCATGCGGCACTGGGCGGCGTCTTCGATGGCGGAGATGGGAAGGGCGGCGGCGAGGGAGATGAGGATTTGGGACTCGTGGAGGGAGTCGCGGATTTCCTTGACTACTTTGGGGACGACGCCGGGTTTGACGGCGAGGATGACGATGGCGGCGCCGTTGGCGGCATCGGCGTTACCGCCGGCGGTGGCGTGAACGCCCAGGCGTTCGCGGAGTTCAGCGGCGTGGGCTTCGGTCTTGGTGGTGGCGCGCACATCGGCGGCGGCCACTACGCCCGTCTTGATCATTCCACCCAGTAAAGCGGAACCCATGTTCCCTGCGCCCAACACCGCGATCTTCATAATCCTCCATGATCCCACGCAAACGATACACTAGAGGGTTCGTATGCCACTCCGTAGCTATACCATCACCCAGGGCCGCGACCGCGCTCCGGCCCGTTCCATGCTGAAGGCCATCGGGTTCACCGACGCCGATTTGAAGAAGCCGATCATCGGCATTGCCAATACCTGGATCGAGACGATGCCGTGCAACTACAACCTGCGCGCGCTGGCGGCCCAGGTGAAGGAAGGCATCCGCGCCGCCGGCGGGACGCCGATGGAGTTCAACACCATCGCCATCAGCGACGGCGTGACCATGGGGACCGAAGGCATGAAGGCGTCGCTGGTATCGCGTGACCTGATTGCCGATTCCATTGAACTGACGGCCCGCGGCTACATGTTCGATGGCATTGTGGCCATGGTGGCTTGCGACAAGACGATTCCGGGCGCGGCGATGGCGCTGTTGCGGCTGAACGTGCCGGGGTTGATTCTGTACGGCGGCTCGATTCTGCCGGGGAAGATCGGCGACCGCGAGTTGTCGATTCAGGACGTGTTTGAGGCCGTTGGCGCGAACGCGGCGGGCAAGATCAGCGACGCGGAACTGCTGGCGATTGAAGACCACGCGTGCCCGGGCGCGGGCGCTTGTGGCGGACAGTTCACGGCGAACACGATGGCGACGGTGATGGAAGCCATCGGCATTGCGCCGATGTTTACGGCGTCGATTCCGCAGGTGGATCCGCGGAAGGCCGATATCTCGCGCCGTTGCGGCGAGCTGATTTTGAACGCGGTGCAGAAGGATTTGAAGCCGCGCGACATTTGCAACCGGCGGGCGTTTGAAAACGCGATTGCCTCGGTGGCGGCGAGCGGCGGGTCGACGAATGCGGTGCTGCATTTGCTGGCGATGGCCAAGGACGCGGGCGTGGAGTTGAATATCGATGATATTCACGCGATCAGCCAGCGGACGCCGTTGTTGGTGGACATCAAACCGGCGGGCAAGTATTTCGCCGTCGACGTCGATAAGGCCGGGGGCATTCCGGTGATCATTAAGCGCCTGGTGGATGGTGGGCATGCCGAGGGCGGCTCGATGACGGTGACGGGCAAGACGCTGGCCGAAGAGATTCTGGACGTGAAGGAAACGCCGGGCCAGGAGGTGATTCACCAGTTGGACAATCCGATCAAGCTGACGGGCGGACTGGTGATTCTGAAGGGCACGCTGGCGCCGGAGGGCTGCGTGATCAAGGTGACCGGGATTGCGCGCAAAGTGCAGCACGGGCCGGCCCGCGTGTTCGACCGCGAGGAAGACGCTATGTTGGCGGTGACCAGCGGCAAGGTGCAGGCGGGCGACGTGGTGGTGATTCGCTACGAAGGGCCGAAGGGCGGACCGGGCATGCGCGAGATGCTGGGCGTGACGGGCGCGATCATGGGCGCGGGGCTGGGCGATTCGGTGGCGATGCTGACCGACGGCCGGTTCAGCGGCGCGACGCGCGGATTCATGATCGGCCATGTGGCGCCGGAGGCGTTTGATGGCGGGCCGATCGCGGTGGTGGAAGATGGCGACATGATCCACATCGACCTGGAGAAGTTCACGATCGACTTGGAAGTGCCGGCCGATGTCGTAGCGGCTCGGTTGGCGAAATGGGTCAAGCCCGCGCCGAAGTACAAAACCGGCGTGTTCTCCAAGTACATCAAGCTGGTGGGTTCGGCGTCGGAAGGCGCGACGACGGACAACTAAGTGACAAGGCGGGCGCCGGTTGGTTTTGGGCTGGCGCCCGTCTAAACCTTGTGTGGATCGAAGGCGGGAAGCAGGCGTTGGAACACGTCCGTCCTCCAACGGAAGAGTCGGAGAAGAACGGTGGACGGGGTTGGCCGCCTACCGAGTGAACGTCAGCGTGGCCTTGCCGGCAGGGCCGCTGTAGATCAACTCCACATTGTGGATTCCGGAGTCCTTACCACGGTAAGGAAAGAAGACCAGGCCGGCCACGGGGAGCGGGCGTTCGCCTTCGGGGAGGACTGATTTCTGGGCCTTCTGCTCCATGGCGCGGCGGAGGGGGAAGGGCATCTTGGGGGGCGAGGGCTTGGGGTCGCCTGCCTGGCCACCGCCGCCGGTGGAGAGGCCGCCTTTGGATTTGCCGCCCGGATCGGCCGGGACATCGGGGACCCATTCGGGGTCGGAGAGCGACTTCATCATCATGCCGTACTGCTGGCTGGGAGTGGCGGTTTTCTTGCCGTTGATTTTGATGGAAAAGTCTTCGAAGGAGATCTTGGGTTTGGCGTCGGCGGGGCCGAAGAAGGCGACCTCGACGGCGACGTAGTCTTCCGAAACGAGCGGGCCCTGCATGGTGGGAACGGCGTGGGCGACGAAGTCAGCGGCGATCGTGATTTTGTCGAGCTTGGCCTGGGCCTGATAGTCGCCGGGAGCGGAGCGGGCGGGCAGTCCTTCCACTTTGGGAGGAGCCGGGGGCTGGGCGAAAGCGGCGATTACACAGAGGGGCAGGAGGAGACGTGAAAAAAGCATTCCTCGTGA
>CANIFK010000543.1 GCA_947466555.1 Acidobacteriota bacterium
AGATCGGCTTCAAGGGCGGTGACGGACATCCACTGGGTGCGGAGTTCGTCGCGGGCGCCGTCGAGAGCGGACTGGCGGGCGCGCATGGCCTTTTCGAGTTCGTTGAAGCGGTCGGCGGAGATGTCGCCGGTCTTGACGAGCTTGGAGGCGGACTCGTATTTGAACTTGGCGTCTTCGAACTGGGCGATTGCGGTGCGGACGCCGGGGGTGGTGTCGGGCTGCACCATTTTGCCAGTGTAGGCCGGGAGGCTCAGGCGGGCGAGAGCCTGATTGAGCGAGCCGCGGGAGCGTTCGACCTGGAGGTCGTATTCGGTGCGGTCGAGCTCAATGAGGACGTCGCCTTTGCGAACGGCCTGGCCGAAGTCGGCGCGGATGGCGGAGATGCGGCCGGGGACCTCGGTGGCGACGGTGACGGTCTCGTCGGGGAGGAGGGTGCCGGTGACGGCGATGGCGCGTTCGGCGGTGCGTTCGACGGCGGTGGCGGTTTTGACGGTGACGGGTTCGGCAGCCTTGGCGGCGGCAGCGGCGGCCTTGGCTTCAGCGGCCTTGGGGTCCTGTTTGTTGCAGGCGGCAAGGAGGAGCAGAAGTGCGGGAAGTATATATTTCATTGGGTTTTCAATCCGTGTAAAAAGATGCCGGTGAGGGTACGGCCGGCGGATTTGGGTTTCGAGTTGCCGTTGATATTGGTTCCGCGTGCGGGGCGGGGCGCGCTAACGGTGTGGCGGGCGGAGCGGACGATATTGTGTTCGGCTGTTCGGCTTAGGTGGCTTATGGGGCCGGCGGCCGGGCTCGCGGGGCGGCTTGGAATGTGTCCGGCGCGCCCGTTGGGGTTGGCCGTGGAGCTGGTGCGGTGCGCGGTGGCCGGGCTAGCGGCGTAGTGTCCGATGTGGAGGCTGGAATGGCTTGGCGTGCCGGTGCCGGGTGCGGCGGCTGGGCTCGCGGGGATGTGTCCGGCGCGGTCGCTTGGGCGGGCCGTGGAGCCTGTGCGAGGCGCGGTGACTGGGCTCGCGGGGCGGACGGGGCTGTGTTCGGCTTGGCGGCTGGGGTGGCTTATGGGGCGGGCCGCGGGTTGGGCGCTCATTTGGCTTTCAATCCGTGTAAGAAGACGTCGACCATGGAGTCGATGGCGCGCTTGCGGCTGGCGCGGACGAGCTTGAAGCCGAAGTGCTGGTCGAAGAGGCTGTAGTGGAGCACCATTCCCATGAAGCCGCGGGCGACGAGGGCGGCGTCGACGGGGCGGAAGGCGCCGAGGGTGGTCTGCTGTTTGATGAAGCCGGTCACGATGCGGTGGATGACCTGGCCGTGACATTCGAAGAAGTGTTCGGAAAGCTCGTGCTTTTCCAGCGCCGAGAAGAGGATGAGCCGGAGATAGTTGGGGTGTTTGGCCTGGAATTCGACGATCATGTTGGCCAGGCGGGTGAAGAACGCGTTGGCGTCGTGGCCGGCGGCGAGGCGTTCGAGGGCTTCGCGCCCCTCCTCGAAGCCATGCTGGGACGAGGCGTCGATGATGGCGGCGTAGAGCTCGCTCTTGGTCTGGAAGTGTTCGTAGAGAACAGGCTCGGAGACGCCGCAGCGCTTGGCGAGCTCGCGGGTGGTGCCGCCGCGGAAGCCGACTTCGGCGAAGAGCTGGGCGGCGGTGTCGACGATGGCTTTGCGCCGGTCTGCCTTGCTTAACTTAGCGCTCACTAACTTAGTATCCACTAGGTAGACCCCTCATTGCAACCCCGGGGTGGTGCCCGTCTGGTACGCTTGAATCGAGCCGTGTTTTCCCGTCATCAGCGCAAACTTCGTTTGTTTCACCTGCTGGCCGACGGCGTGTTGGTGTGGCTGGCCTTCGAGGCGGCCTATCAGACGCGCTCGTTGCTGCCGCTGGCGAAGGATTTCTATTTTCTTCTCCCTGTTAAGATTCTTCTTTTGCTGCTGGGGATGCTTTGTTATTGGGGCACCGCGTTATGGTTCGGCGACTATGAAGCGTTTGAGGGGCTGACGCGGCGGGAGGCGATGAAGCGAACGCTGCGACAGGCTGGGATGGCGCCGGCTGTATTAGTACTCGCGCAATTCGTGCTGCGTTTGGACATGAGCCGCGCGTTTTTGGCGCTTTTTGCCGGGTTTGCGGCGGTGGCGCTGTTGGCGTTCCGGTTCAACGCGGCGCCGTTGCTGGGATGGTACCGGCGGCGGTTTGGCGGGGAGCACTACCTTTGGATTGTGGGCACGGGGGACGGGGCGCGGCGAATGGGGGCGCTGGTGGAAGAGGCCGAGACGTACGGGTTGCGGTTGTCAGGCTTTCTGGACGCGCGGCCGGCGGTGGAGGCGATTGAGTTGAAGCGGGAGTACCCGGTGCGGCCGCTGGCGGAGTTGCCGGAGTTGTTGCGGCGGCAGGTGATTGACGAGGTGCTGTTCGCGGTGCCGAGCGAGCAGTTGGCGGATTTGGAAGAGACGTTTTTGCTGTGCGATGAAGAGGGTGTGCGGAGCCGGGTGGCGGTGGACTTCTTCCCGCATGTGCGGAGCGATGTGTATTTAGACCGGCTGGGCGCCGCGCCGATGTTGACGTTTGCCGGGGCGCCGCATGACGAGGTGCGGCTGTTGTTGAAGCGGGTGATTGACGTGGTGCTGGCGGCGTCGTCGTTGGCGGTGGTGGCGCCGGTGATGGCGGTGGTGGCGGTGTTGGTGAAGTTGACTTCGCCGGGGCCGGTGTTGTTCCGCCAGGAGCGGTGCGGGCTGAATGGGCGGCGGTTTGTGTTGTATAAGTTCCGGTCGATGGTGGCGGACGCGGAGGCGCGGAAGGCGGGGTTGGCTGCGTTGAACGAACGGGAGTTGGTGTTCAAGATCAAGAATGATCCGCGGCTGACTGGCGTGGGGCGGTGGTTGCGGAAGTTTTCGATCGACGAGTGGCCGCAGTTGTGGAATGTGCTGCGGGGGGACATGTCGCTGGTGGGGCCGCGCCCGGCGATAGCGTCGGAGGTGGAACAATATAAGAGATGGCAGCGGCGGCGGCTCCGTATGCGGCCCGGGCTGACATGCCTGTGGGTTGTGGAGGGGCGCGACGCGGTTGATTTCGAGCGCTGGATGGAGTTGGACATGGAGTATATCGACAACTGGTCGCTGGCGCTGGATTGGAAGATCATGCTGCGGACGATTCCGCAGGTTGTCATTGGAAAAGGAGCCCATTAGCCATGGAGATCATTCCTACACAGGAAGAGGTACTGGCGTTGCTGCAGGAGACGGGGGCGTTGCGGGAGGGCAATTTTGTCTACCCGAACGGGTTGTACTCGGACCAGTATTTGCAGATACCGCTGGCGTTCCGGTACTTCCAGCATGCGAAGACGTTGAGCGTGGCGTTGAGCCGGAAGGTGCGGTCGAACCCGGAGTTGCGGGCGATTATTCCGCAGTTGTCGGTGGTTGCGCCGGCGACGGGCGGGCTGCCGGTGGCGTTTGGTGTTTGTGAGGCGCTGCGGGCGAAGCAGGTGTATTGGGCGGAGCGTCAGAACGATTCGGAGCCGTTGCGGCTGCGGCAGTTCTTAGAGATCCAGCCTGGCGAGAAGGTCCTTCTTGTGGATGACATCCTGCGGACGGGCGCGAAGCTGACGGAGATCAAGAAGATGGTGGAGGCGGCCGGGGCGGAGGTGGTGGGCCTGGCGGTGATTGTGGCGCAGTTGGCTCCGGGGTGTCCGGATTTTGCGCCATTGCCGGTGTACTACTTGGCGCAGTTGGACCCGTTGAATTTGTTTGACGGGACGGCTGGGCAGTTGAGCTATCCGGAGCGGCCGGTGGAGAAGATTCTCGTATAGATCGTTTGTTGGCGTGCGGGTTCCTACCCGGGATTTGGACGGATCCCGGGTAGGGGGTGGCTTCGTTCGGTTTTCAAAGATCATTTGGAAGCTGGCGACGATGATGGTTCAAGATCGCGGCTACCTTGGTTTCGTATTGCGGGAAAGCTGGTTTTGCCCGTTTTTGCTCACTTACGATGAGCGGGATGCTGGTGGCGCGGCTGGGCGATGAATGTCTGTGTCCCTGTTTTCAACAACTTCTGGGACGGTGCGCTTGTATGGCGCTTCTTTGTGGCCGATGTCGGCGGCGTTGGCCGGCGGTTGCTGTTGGACGTTCGCGGTGTCGGGTTGTGGCCCTGTTTTCAATGACTTCTGGGACGGTGCGCTTGTACCGTGATTTTTTTCGAGGCGGAAGAGTTCGCGCTGGATCCGGTGGTGGATGCGGTTGCAAGCGCTGATGCGGGCTTGGAATCGGGCAACGGTTCCGCCGTTGGTATTGATGGCGAGCTTCTGGGCTTCGATGGTGAGCTTGGCCGGGTCGTCGTCGTAGGGTGAGGTGGCGGCGAGGGTGTCGACGAGCTCGCTCATGTAGATGCGGTGTTTTGCAGGATCTGGGTGTCCCAGAGCGCGGTGATGAGCTGGTTGACGAGGAGTTCGGCCTCGCTGGTTTTGGGCTGCCAGTCGGCGAGGAGCTTGGCATGGAAGGGGAGGAAGGCGGCGTTCGACTCGGGGCAGATTCCAGAGACACTGGTGGTGTAGAGGCCGGACTTTATGCTGGCGGTG
>CANIFK010000544.1 GCA_947466555.1 Acidobacteriota bacterium
AGCTCCTGCCACGGCGTCTGGCTCGGCGTCAGTTCAATCACTAACTCCGCCCGCCGCGCCGCAATCTCTTCGTCCGAAAGCAGCACATCCACGCGGCTCTCGTTCAAGTCGATCTTGATCATATCGCCCGTCCGCAGAATCGCCAGATTCCCGCCTACGGCCGATTCCGGACTCGCGTTCAGAATCGACGGACTCGCCGACGTCCCGCTCTGCCGCCCGTCGCCCATCGTCGGCAACACATCGATGCCGCGCTTCACCAGGTAGTCCGGCGGCAGCATGTTCACCACCTCCGCCGCGCCCGGATAGCCCACCGGGCCCACGCCGCGAATCACCAGAACACAATGTTCATCGATGCCCAAAGCCGGATCGTCAATCCGCTCGTGATAATCCTCCGGCCCCTCAAACACCACCGCGCGCCCCGTGAACACATTGGTCGAAAAGAACCGCTGCTTGAACGAATCCCCAATCACCGAGGTCTTCACCAGCGCGTTATCAAACACGTTCCCGCCGACCACCAGGAAGCCCGCGTTCTCCTTCACCGGGTTCGACAGCGGCCGGATCACATTCTCATCCTGGCTCCGCTTGCCGCCATAAACTTCCCCAACCGTCTTCCCCGTCGCCGTAACGACGTCGGTATGAATATGGCCGCCTTCCATCAACTCGCCAAAGATCGCCGGCACACCGCCCGCCAAATGGAACGATTCAGCCAGGAACTCACCCGCCGGCTGCACATTGGCCAGCAGCGGAATGTGGTGACCAATCGTCTCCCACTCCTTCACTTTCAACTCCACGCCCACATGGCGCGCAATCGCAATAATGTGCGGAGGACAGTTCGTCGAACCGCCAATCGCCGAGTTCACCACAATGGCATTCTCAAACGCCTTGCGAGTCAGAATCTTCGACGGCGTCAGGTCCTCGTGCACCATCTCGACAATCCGTTTGCCCGTGAAATAGGCCATCTGCCCGCGCTCACGGTACGGCGCCGGAATCGCCGCGTTCCCCGGCAGAGACATCCCCAACGCCTCGGTCAACGAGTTCATCGAAGTCGCCGTGCCCATCGTGTTGCAGTGCCCCGCGCTCGGCGTCGAATTCACCACCTTGAAGATGAACTCTTTATAGTCGATCTCGCCGGCCGCCAGCATCCGCCGCGCGTCCCAAACAGCCATGCCGCTGCCGTCCAGCTTGCCCTTGTAGTAGCTGTTGATCATCGGCCCGCCGTTCAGCGCGATGGCCGGAATGTTCACCGTCGCCGCCGCCATCAGGCACGACGGCGTGGTCTTGTCGCACCCCGTCGTCAGCACCACGCCATCCAGCGGATAGCCGTGCAGAATCTCAACAATGCCCAAATACGCCAAATTCCGGTCCACCGCCGCGGTCGGCCGCCGGCAGCTCTCCGAAATCGGATGCGTCGGGAACACCAGCGGCACACCGCCCGCGTCCCGGATTCCGTCACGGATCCGCCAAACCAGATCCATGTGGATGCGATTGCAAGGCGAGAGATCGCTGCCCGTCTGCGCAATGCCGATGATCGGCTTGCCACACGTCAACTCTTCGGTCGTCAGGCCGTAGTTCTGGATACGTTCCAGATACACGGCGGTCATCCCCGGATTGTGCGGGTTGTCAAACCAGGCGCGGCTACGCAGCCGGCCAACGTTCTCTGCCTTGGGATCTCGCATCGTCGTAATTAGCGCTGAATGCGCGCCGTTCCGCCCTTCGTAAAATCAACAACCTGTTCCAACGTCGCCATCGTCGTGTCGCCCGGATAGGTGGTCAACAACGCGCCGTGCGCCCAGCCCAGCTTCACCGCCTGCAACGGCTCGGCGCCCGAAAGAATGCCGTAGAACAAGCCACTGGCGAACCCATCGCCGCCGCCCACGCGGTCCAGCACGTCCAGCTCGCATTGCGGCGCCTGGTAGGTCTTCCCGTTAATCCACGCCACCGCGCTCCAGCTGTGCCGGTTCGTCGAATGCACTTCGCGCAACGTCGTCGCCACAACCTTCAAGTGCGGATGCTTGTTCAGCACCGTGTCCATCATGCCGAAAAATGCCGACGGGTCCAGCTTCGACGCGCTTTCCACGTCCTGCCCTTCCAGGCCCAGGCCCTTCTGCAAATCTTCCTCGTTGCCGACAAGAACATCGCAGTAGCTGACAATCTTGTTCAACACGCTAACGGCCTTATCGCCGCCGCCAAAGATGTTCCACAGCTTCGCGCGATAGTTCAAATCGAACGAAATCACCGCGCCCTGCTTCTTGGCTTCCTGCATGCCTTCCAGAATCACTTCGGAAGTGGTGGCCGACAGCGCCGCGAAAATACCGCCGGAGTGGAACCAGCGCACGCCGCCCTTGAAAATCTCATCCCAATTGAAATCGCCCGGCTTCAGCAGCGCCGCGGCTTCGTTGGAGCGGTTGTAGAACACCACCGGCCCGCGAACGCCCTGCCCACGGTCGGAATACACCGCCGCCATATTCGGCCCGGTCACGCCGTTGTGCATGAACTGCTTGTAGAAAGGCTTCACGTTCATCGCGCGCACGCGCTCGGCAATCAGGTCGCCGACAGGGTAGTTCACCATCGCCGTCGCCACGCCCGTGTTCAAGCGGAAGCAATCGGCCAGGTTCGCGGCCACATTGAACTCGCCACCGCTCACATGCAACTCAAACGAGTGCGCCTTGCGGAACGGCAGAATGCCCGGATCCAACCGGTGCACCAACGCGCCAAGCGAGACGCAATCCAGCGCCGCTTCTTCGCGGATCTTCAATCCATAACTCATGCTTGTATTCTCCTGGGAATCATCTTATTCGCTCTTGGACTGCTCACGCGCGGCTCGCGTCGCCAGCTCGTCACAGCGATTGTTGTCTTCGTGGTCCGCATGCCCCTTGGTCCACTCCCATCGGGTCTGATGGCGGTTCACCTCGGCATCCAGCTCAATCCAGAGGTCCTGGTTGAGCACGGGGGTCTTATCGGCCTTCAGCCATCCACGTTTTTTCCATCCGTGGATCCACTGGGTAATGCCGTTCTTTACATACTCCGAATCGGTCGTCACCGTCACTTCGCATTTTTCGTTCAACGCCCGAAGGCCCTGGATCGCGGCCATCAGCTCCATGCGATTGTTCGTGGTTTGCGGTTCGCAGCCGTACAGCTCTTTCGTGTGCTGGCCGAAGCGCAATACGCACGCCCAGCCGCCTTTTCCGGGGTTGCCGATACAGGCCCCGTCGGTAATCAACTCTATCTTCTTCATGCCGCGGCCAGTTCTCCCAGGAAGAACGCGTCCACCAGCGTGCGGATCTCCGCCGCCGTGTGCGTGTGATAAATCGCCGTCCGCAGCTTCGCCCCGTTCCGCACGCCGTGCGTGAAATAGCTGGCGAACTGCTTCATCTTCCCAACCGTCTCCGGCAACTCTTCCTCTTCCATCATTCGATAGTAAGTGGCCATGATCTCATACCGGTCCCGCTCGCTGGGCAGCCAGTAGGAGCCCGTCTCCAGGTACTCGGCCATCTGCCGGAAGATCCACGGGTTCGACGACGCCGCCCGCCCAATCATCACCGCATCGCAACCCGTCTCCCGGTGCATCCGCACCGCGTCCTCCGGCGTCACAATGTCGCCATTGCCGATCACCGGAATCTTCACCGCCTGCTTGATATCGGCAATCCGAGTCCAATCCGCCCGCCCGCTATACCCCTGCTCGCGCGTCCGCGGATGCAGCGCAATCGCCGCCACGCCGATGTCCTCGGCCATCCGCGCCATTTCCACGTGGACCAGTTCTTTATCGTTCCACCCCGCGCGAAATTTCATGGTCAGCGGAATCTGTATGGAATTCCTACACTGTTCGAGGATCGAACGAACCAACGGCAAATCCCGCAAACACCCGGACCCGCCATTGCACTTGGTCACCTTCTTCACCGGGCACCCGAAGTTGATGTCGATAAAGTCAAACCCCAGGTCCTGACAGATCTTCGCCGCTTCGCCCATCACCTTCGGATCGCTGCCAAACAACTGCGCCGAGATCGGCCGCTCCTCCGGCTCAAACGCCAAATAGTTGAAGGATTTCCGTTTTCGGCCCCCATCGGAGCCGACAACGCCGTGGGAGCTCGTAAACTCAGTCATCAACAGGCCGCAGCCGCCCTGATCGTGGATCAATCGCCGAAACACCGTATCGGTGACGCCCGCCATCGGGGCCAACACCGTCGCCGGCGCAATCACTTTGTTGCCGACGGTATACGACTTCGGAAAGCGCAACCGGTCCTCTGGCCGGATAGAATTCATTCCTCTATTGTAGCGAGGCTCGGGTTTGGTAGCCCACGTGCAATGGCAAGTATGTCCATAAGGGCGGAAAAACATGAAGAACACACAAATCATCCTCACTCTCACGGCCATCGCAGCCTTCGGCGCCGCCTCCTGTGCGCGAAAAGAACCACCTGTGGTGGTCGAACAGCAGCAGGCGCAGCCCGTAACCGTCGCCAGCCAGCAACCTCCGCCCGCCGAACCCGTCCGCGAGTCCTCCTGGAAGCCCGCGCCCGCCCGTAGCGCCCCGGAAAAACCGGCCCCGCCCC
>CANIFK010000545.1 GCA_947466555.1 Acidobacteriota bacterium
ACCAATCCAGTCAACGAAAGCGTCACCCGCCGCAACCAGGTCCGCGCCTCCGCCGCCTTCGCCGGAGCAACCTTCGCCGCCGCCAACTTCGCATTCACAAACCCATCCACAGTCTCCGCGCTCACCGCCGGCAGCGGCCGAAACGACCAAAACGCTCTCTGCTCTTTGGTAATCTTCGCCGCCGTAGCAACCGCTTCGCGCTTCACCTCGGGCCACGGCACACCCATCCGCACCCACTCTTCCAAACTGGCCACTTCCTGCGGCGAAAGCGCCCCCACCGGCGGCATCTTCAACCGCACATGCGTCCGCTTCACGGCCTCAATTAGAAGGCTAGCCTCCGGCTTCCCCTCCACAACAGCGCGACCCGACTTCCCGCCCTTCAGCACTCCCTCCCGCGAATCCAGACGCAGGTTTCCCAGCGCGCCCCCCGTATGGCACGCGTGGCAATGCGTCGCCAGCAACGGCCGTATCTTCGACTCAAAGAAGTCGTCCCCATCAGCGGCAAGTATCGGAAAGGCGCAAACGGTCAGCACCAGCAGAAGGCGTGACATATCACGTAATTGTATCTGAGAGATTTCTCTTGCAGCGAGGTGTACTACGTGTCATGATACACCTGTGATTCCGTTCCGGGTACAATTCCAGCCCGGACTGCCTCTCTACGAGCAGGTAGTCTACGCCGCCAAAAAGGCCATCCTCGCCGGCCAACTCCGCTCCGGCGACCCCTTCCCCTCCGTCCGCGCCATGAGCACCGCGCTCAAGATCAACCCCAACACCGCCCACAAAGTCCAACAAAATCTAATCGCCGAAGGCCTCCTCGAAGTCCTCCCCGGCATTGGCACCGTCGTCGCCAAACGGCCCGTCTCCACGCGAGCCGAAAAGAACGAACTGCTCCAGGAAGAACTCGAACAGCTGGTAGTCGAAGCAAAAAAACTAGGTCTCGAATTGAACGAAGTACAAAAGGCACTCGCGGAACATTGGGTCCGCCTCGACGGAGGAAAACGATGAGCAACCACGTAATCACCACCACCAATCTCGGCATGCGCTACGGCCGCCACACGGTCTTGAACGGACTCAACCTCGAAGTCCCGAAGGGCAGCGTCTACGCCCTCGTCGGCTCCAACGGCGCCGGCAAAACCACGACACTGCAAATCCTCATGAACCTCCTCCGCGGCCACACCGGCGCGGCCAACGTCCTCGGTGTCGACTCGCGCCATCTCACCGTCAAAGAGTACGCCCGCATCGGCTACGTCTCCGAAGGCCAGGAGATGCCGGACTCCATGACCGTCGCCGAATTCCTCGCCTTCTGGCGCCCCTTCTACCCCACTTGGGACAACGCCCGCGAACAGGAACTCCTCCAACTCCTCCGTCTCCCGCTCGATCGAAAACTCAAACATCTCTCCCGCGGCATGCGCATGAAAGCGGCGCTCATCAGCTCCCTCTCCTACCGCCCCGAACTGATCGTCCTCGACGAACCCTTCAGCGGTCTCGACCCTCTCATCCGCGACGAATTCATCGAAGGCCTCCTCGCCCACGCCGACGAGTCCACCATCCTCATCTCCTCCCACGACCTCGCCGAAATCGAAAGTTTCTCCAGCCACGTCGGCCTCCTCGAAGACGGCCATATGGCCTTCTCTGAGGAGACAACAACCCTCACCAACCGCTTCCGCGAAATCGAAGTCCGCGTCGAGCTCACCGCCCTGCCCCCCAAGCTCCCCGCAACCTGGGTCCGCGCCGAAACCGCCAGCGCCCTCGTCCGCTTCGTCGAAACCCAGTGGCACCCCGAACGCACCGCCCAGGAAATCAAAGAAGTCTTCCCCACCGCCACGGACTATCAAGCAAACGCCATGCCCCTGCGCTCCATCTTCGTCGCCCTCGCCAAAGCCGCCCGGAAGGCGGCATGACATGCGCCACATCCTCCACATCGTAACCAAGGACCTCCGCCAAGCCTGGCCCTACGGCGCCGCCGCCCTCGCCGTGCTGCTCGTCAATACCGCCAACTTCGCCCGCGTCCTCGCCACCCGCGGCTCGGAACAAGCCGCCGCCCTCACCGTGCAACTCCCGCTCGATTGGCTCCTCGCCATCACCTGGGCGCTCTACTACGGCGTCGTCCTCCTGGGCGACACCATCCCCGGCACCCGCCAGCATTGGATCTCCCGCCCCCTCCGCTGGCAGTCCCTCCTAGCCGCCAAACTCCTGCTGCTTCCCCTATTCGCCCTCCCCGTCGCCGCCGCCCACCTGGTCCAACTCAGCCTCCGCGGCTTCCCCCTCGCCGATCACGCCGGCCCCGTCATCGCCAACGCCTTCTGGCTCGTCTTCGCCGGCCTGCTCCCGGTCGCCGCCCTCGCCAGCCTCTGCCGCAATCTCCAACAACTGGCTCTCTGGATCCTCGCCCTCGCCGCCGGCGTCCTCGCCGTCCAACAGTGGGACGCCGCCCTTTCAACGGCCATCCAAGGCGTCGTCAACGACGTAACCGTCGCCGCCGTCATCCTCGCCTGCGCGGGCATCCTCCTCTGGCAATACGCCACCCGCCGCACCGCCCCGGCCCGCATCGCCACCATCGTCCTCGCCCTTGTCATCGCCACCCTCCCCCACTGGCCCGCCGCCCTCTGGCGCACGTTCATCCACACCAAGGACAGCCCAACTACCCTCGCCCTCAGCCCGCCCATCGAGTGGAACGGCGACGTCCTCCGTGTCCCCTTCCGCACCACCCACCTCTCAACCAAATCCAGACTCAAACGGAACGATTGGCTGGTCCACATCTCCACCCGCGAAGTCGCCACCACCGACGTCCGTACCGTGGATGGGTATGAGTTCGTAAAAGCCGGCGACCTCGAGCTTTCCACTCCCTCCGGCTTCCTCACCGACCATGCCGCCGAATCCGTCGACGTCGACATCACCGGCGAATTCACCGTCTTCTCCGAGCCCAGCGACCAATCCATCCCCTCCAAAGGCGACCGCTTCCTCCCCGGCATCGGGCGTTGCCAAACCTGGGTCGACAAGCTGCAAATCATCGACTGCCAGTCGGTCCTCGGCGCCGCCAACCGCCTGGAGATCGTCCCGCTCCGGAAGATCGGTGACCAGCTGAACTCCCAAAAATCCACCGCTGTCGCCTTGTCCGGCGAACAGTCCCCCTGGGGCCTCGTCCCGCAACTCCACCCCATCGCCCTGCTCAGCGGAGACCTCGCCCTGAGCTGGAGCACAGAGACCCCAAATATCCTCCTCCGCACCCGCACACCCATCGCCCACATCCAGCGCTCCCTGCAACTGCGCGGCGTCAAACTGGTCGATCTGCTTCCCCAAACCAAACCCCGCCAGCCCCAGGAAAACGAATCCTCCCCGCTCGGCGATATTCTCAATCCGCCCGCACCCAAACCCCACTCGCCAATCGCCGACTACTTCTCACCGCACAACGCACCAGCAAAGGCGCCCCAATGAACCTCATCCTCCACATCGTAAAGAAGGACCTCCGCCAAACCTGGATGTGGGTCCTGGCCATGGCGCTCTCCCTCGCCGGCCTCGGCTCGGCCGCCTACATGACCTTCCACGCCGCGCCACCGGACCGCAATCTCTGGGCCAACGCGCTCACCGGCCTCGCCGTCGCCACGCTTGTCTCCACGGCTGTCTTCCTCGCCATGCTCGTGCATTCCGAATCGCTCTGCGGCACCCGCGCCCATTGGCTCGGCCGCCCCATCGATTGGCGAGTTCTCCTCGCCGCCAAATCCCTCTTCGCCCTCACCGCCACCGCCCTCCCGCTCGCACTGTTCATGACCATCTTCCTCGCCGCCGAAGGCTTCTCGCCCGCGGACCACCTCCCCGAAATCGCCTGGCGCACCGCCGTCGTTCTCACCATCTGGGTACTCCCTCTCGCCGCCCTCGCCACCGTCACCGCGAACCTCCAGCAAATGGCCCTCTGGCTGATCGGCCTCTTTGTCACATTCGTCGTCGGCGTCTCCTTCCTGCACGGCCGCGACGGCGATTACAACATCGCCAGCCTCGCCCTCATCGCCCTCCTCGGAGCCGCCATCGTCATCTGGGAATACGCCACCCGCGGCGCGCGCATCGCACGAATCGCACTCGCCGCCGGCATCCCGCTCGTCCTCGCGCTCCAGGGCATGTCCCCCCGCGCCACGGCGTCCGCCCCAATGGCCGCGCTCACGCTCGACACCCCACGCCCCTTCCCCACCAGCGCCGTCAGCAACAACTTCGGCGCCCTTCGCCACATATTCCTCCCCGTCCGCGTCACCGGCATCACAGATACAGAACTCGCCACGCTCGGCCCCACCCACCAACTCGAAATCGACGCCGCCGGTGAGCGCATGGCAAAGGTCGACTTCGTCTTCCCCGCACTCCGCCGCGCCGGCACCGGCAATAACTACTGGCTCCAAATCCCCATCCATCCCGCCTTCGCCCAACGCCACGCCTGGGACCCCATCAACATCCGCCTCCGCGCCCAGATGAGGCTCTACGACAACCGTCGCATCGTCCCCATCACCACCGCCATTACCGACATCCCCGGCCTCGGCCGCTGCCACGCCGAAGCCG
>CANIFK010000546.1 GCA_947466555.1 Acidobacteriota bacterium
CGAAGGGCTGCGCAGCCGCGTGACGCGGGTGCTGGGCCAGTTCGCCCCGCCGGCGCGGGCGCGGCAGGTGGGCGAATGGCTGGCCGAGGGCCGGGTGAAAAAGGCGTTGGATAACGTGACGCCGTCGGAACTGTTCCTAATGGCGCGGGAGATGCACGGCGCGCAAGCGGAAGCCGGCGACGGGATGGCGCAGGAGATCCGCAAGATCGCCCAGGCGGCGCCCGCGGCGGCGAGCTACGGAGCGGTGTCGAAGGCCTTTGGCACGTCGAAGCCGACGTTGACCAACAGCTACAGCCCGGAGCTGCTGAACATACGGACGTTCCCGACATTGATGGGTTATTCGAGCCGGATTATGGCGGAAAGCTGGGAATCCAGCCTGCTGTATTATGCCGCCGTAGCCGATTCGGCCTACATGATGCCGTCGCAGTTGAATGTGGCGGTGCCGGAGTGGACCAAGAACACGGTGGAGCGGATTTTCGCGACGCACTTGGAGGATTGGCCGGCGTTGCTGCGATCGATGCGGCAGGTGGGCGAAGAGGTTCGGGCGAAGGCGCACAAGTCGGCGATGGCGGCCGGCGGCGGCGAGTAGTCCAGCAAATGCGGCCGGCATTTCTGTACACTTTTCTACAATAGGCACGCGAGGGAGAGACGAGTGACATCGAGACGAAAAGTATTCGGCATGGGCGCCGCGGCGATGTTGGCGGGGCGTAGCGCCTTGGCGCAGGAGACCAGCCGGCCCACCTTCCGGGTGAAGGTCGACATGGTGGTCCTGGGCTTCACGGTGACCGATAGCAAAGGCAAGTACGTGAACGGGCTGAAGCCGTCCGACTTCCGGATTATGGAAGACGGCATTGCGCAGAAGTTGAACACGTTCGCCGAAGGCAACAAGCCGGTGATGCAGATTCTGGACGACGGTTCGATGCGGCCGCTGGCACAGCAACCGCCGAAGGAAGAGGCGAAAACCGGGCCCGATGTGCGGTCGGATGCCTTCGTCGGCACCAACGTGTTCGTGCTCTTCGACACCAGCAACTACATGTACCGGGGCTTCGTGTACGCCTCCGACGCCATTGCCGACTTTGTGCGCGGCCTGGACCGGGCGGACTCGGTAGCCGTCTATACGTTCAGCCGGAACCTGACGCGCGCGGCCGATTTGACGAAGGACCGCAACGAAGCGATTCTCGGCCTGCGCAAAGCGGTGGCCGGTGACGACTCTGCACTCTACAACACGCTGCTGCTGACGCTGCGGGACGCCGCCAAGGTGCCGGGGCGCAAGGTGGTGATCGTCTTCTCGAACGGACCGGACAACGCCAGCATGGTGGCGCCGGACGACGTGCGCGCCGTGGCCGAAGATGAGGGCATTCCGATCTACGTCATTTCCACAGCGGAAGCGAGCAAGGACGCGATTTCGAGCGGCGTCTTCAAACGCCTGGCGACGCGGACGGGCGGCAAGGCCTACTTCGCGAAGACCTGGCAGAAACAGGTGGAAGCATTTGAATCCATCCGCGAGGATCTGGGCAACTCCTACACCGTGACCTACTACCCGCAAACGAACCCGAACGAAGGGTTCCGCAAGATCGCCGTGGAGATCGTGGGCGACGCGGGCAAGAAGTATCGTGTTCGGGCGCGTCCGGGCTACCGGCCCAGCCGCGGGTTCTAACTTTCGGGGCCGGCCGGGGAGTCCCGGTCGGCCATTTCCGTAATGGTGCGGATGAGTTGCCCGGCTTCGAGCGGCTTGGTGAGATAGCCATCGGCGCCGGCTTCCAGGCATTTCTCGCGGTCGCCCTTCATGGCGTTGGCTGTGAGCATTAGCACCGGCGTGCGGCGGCCAGTGCCGCGCTCCAGGGCGCGGATGGCTTGCGTGGCGGCTAGGCCATCCAGCTCCGGCATTTGCACGTCCATCAACACGAGGTCGTAATCCCGTTCGCGGAAGGCTGAGACGCCCTGGAGGCCGTTGGCGGCGGTGACAACCTGGTGGCCCTGTTTGCAGAGCAACCGTTCGGCGAGACGCTGGCTGACGGCGTTATCCTCCACCAACAGCACCCGTAGAGAGCGGCTTGGCGGATTCTCGGCCACCGGCGCCACGGCGTGGTCCCGGAAACCGGGCGCGAGCCGGACGGTGAAGCGGATCGTAGTTCCCTTCCCGACTTCACTTTCAGCCCAGATACGTCCGCCCATCAGTTCCGTCAGACGCTGACAGATCGATAGGCCCAGTCCGGTTCCGCCGAATCGGCGCGTCATCGAGCCATCGGCCTGGCGGAACTGTTCGAAGATGATCGGCAGTTTGTCGGCAGGAATGCCAATGCCGGTATCGGCAACGGCGAACTGGACGACCGGCGCCTCGGCGGTGGACGTTTCGGCCGGGGTGACGTGTAGTTGGATGGAACCTTGGGAGGTGAACTTCAGCGCATTGCCCAGCAGGTTACTGAGAATTTGGCGGAGGCGCGTCGGGTCGCCGAGGAAATCGTCGCCGAGTGATTTGTCCACGTCGATCAGAAAGCAAAGCTCTTTTTCCTGGATGACCGGAAGGGACGGGCGAGAGGATTCCTGAATCAATGTCCGCAGCGAGAACGGGACCGATTCAATATCCAGACGGCCCGCCTCGATCTTTGAAAAATCGAGAATATCGTTGAGGATTTGCAGCAGGCTTTGCGCCGAGGAGCGCGCGGTTTCCACGTAGTCTCGCTGTTCGGGGGTGAGATCAGTGGATAGCGCCAGCGTGGTCATCCCGATTACGCCGTTCATCGGCGTGCGAATCTCGTGGCTCATGTTGGCAAGGAACTCGCTCTTGAGCCGGTTCGACTGGTGCGATTGCGCGAGGAGCTCTTCGATTTCCGACTTTTGTTGCTCGATCCAAGCCGCCTGCTCCCGCAGTTCCCGGGTGCGCGTTTCAACGGCGGTTTCCAGTTCGGCGCGCTGCGTCTCGATCCGCGCCACACGGCCGCGCCAAAGCAGCAGCGCCAAGACAAGCGCTGTGGCAAACACCACTCCGCGGAAGAGTCCGGTCTCCGACCAATGCGGGTTCACGTAGAAGTTTAGTGCTGTGGACTGTTGTCCGTCATTGTCTGGGCTTCCCACGATTTGAACTTCCAGACGATTCGGTCCGGGCTGTAAAGTCAGATCGACAACAGGGTGGGAGGTTTGACTCCATCCGAAGTCCGGATTGACGGGCTGGTTTCCGGTCAGGTGCCTATAGCGGTACATTGCGTTTGGCACTAGACGACCATTCGAGAATTCGACGTGAAGGGTACGACCGGAGAAGGAGAGGTCCTGCCAATGCGCTTCGGCGAGCGGAACGCCGTTGCTGGAGAGCGAAGTAATCACGACCCGGTCGGCGGGCGACTCCTCGCCCGTACCGCGGTACTCCGAGAAACCGCTCGTTGTGCCAATGTAGACACGGCCATCCGGATTCTCATAGAACGCCCCGAGCGTCACATCGTGCCAGATCAGGCCATCGGGGGGGCCCAGATGGCGCCATCGGCCGCGGCTCCAAAGATCCACGCCCACGTCGGTGCCCACCCACACTGTACCGGTGCGATCGACTTCCAAAAAGCTGACGTTATCGCTAGCCAGCCCTTGATTCCGGTCGAAATTACGAACGCTCGTCAACCGTCCGGCGGCGTCCAGCTGTAATCTGGCGATTCCATTCACGCCCCTATAGGTGACCCATATTTCACCCGGAACCCGTTCTGCCAGGAACACAACGCCGTCATGGGCGAGTCCATCGGCCTTCCCATAGGTCTGCCACTTGCCCTCCCGTTCCCGGGCCACGCCCCCGCTGTTTCCCACCAACAGGCTGCCATCCCGAGAACGGACCACGCGGTAAATGGCGGGATTGATCGCCGAAAGCGGAGTCGCATATTCGCGAAAATGCGGCCGGCGCTCCCGCCAGTCTCCCAAGTACAAACCAGCGCGGGTACAGAGCCAAAGGTTTCCTGACGGCTCGACAGTCATCGTCACAATTCGTTCGGAAGCCAGCCCGTCGGCGGCGCCGAAGCGGGACAGCTCTTTATCGGGCCCAACGCGGGTCACACCACCCTCGTTACTGCCCACCCACAGAGAGCCATCCGGCGTGGCAGCCAACGCACGTACGCCGCTGGCGGCTAGCCCCTTGGCGGCATTCCACACCTGGAAGCGGCCACTCGTATCGAGTTCATTCAGCCCGTCCTTGGTGCCAACCCAGAGAGTCCCGGCTTTGTCCCGGGCGAAGGCGGTGACTTCGTTATTGCTCAAACCATCGGACATCTGCCAGCCGCGCCAATCCGGAAAGCCATTCCAGCGGGCCATGCCGTGCGCCTCCATCCCGACCCACGGTGTACCGAACCGGGCCCAGAGCACGATGCTGACGGGATCGGCACGCAAACCATTCTGTGAGCTATACCGCCGCCAAGTGGGATGCCCCTCGGACTCGTCGTGCCGCCAAAGACCGTTAAACGCCGGCACCCACAGATGCCCTTGGGGGTCCACCGCCAGGCTCGACAGACGGCCAACCGGCGGAAACTGAAGATCCGATCTGCGAAATACGTTTGAG
>CANIFK010000547.1 GCA_947466555.1 Acidobacteriota bacterium
GAAGGGGCTGCGTTTGGAGTGGACGGTGGAGGACGCCGTTCCGGAGCGCGCCATCGGAGACGGTGTGCGGCTGCGGCAGATCCTGATGAACCTGTTGGGAAACGCGGTGAAGTTTACGACGGCGGGCGCGGTGGGACTGCGGGTGGAGGCGGTGCCGGGCGTACTGCGATTCACGGTGACCGATAGCGGAATCGGCATTCCCGCCGGCAAGCAACAGCTGATCTTCGAGGCCTTCGCACAGGCCGATGGAACCGTGTCGCGACGGTTCGGCGGAACGGGACTGGGGCTTGCGATATCGGCCAAGCTGGTGGAGCTGATGGGCGGGCGGCTGGCGGTGCGGAGCGAGGTGGGGCAAGGGAGCGAATTTTCGTTCGCGCTTTGCCTGCCAGAGAGCGCCGAGGAGCTCGTGGCGACGCCAGAGCAGACCGCGGCGCGGGAACGGGCCGGGCTGCGCCTGCTGTTGGCCGAGGATAACGTGGTGAGCCAGCGCGTGGCTGTCGCGCTGTTGGCGAAGCGAGGGCATCACGTGACGGTCGTGGAGAACGGCTTGGCCGCGATCGCGGCGTGGGAAGGCGGGGAGTTCGACGCCCTATTGATGGATAATCAGATGCCGGAGATGGGCGGCCTGGACGCGGTGCAGGAGATCCGCGCGCGGGAGGCGAGAGGGAACCGGCGGCGGACGCCGGCCGTGATGTTGACGGCGAGCGCGATGCTGGGCGATCGGGAGCGATTTCTGGAGGGCGGCGTCGATGGGTATCTGGCAAAACCATTCCACGCCGATGAGTTGTATGCCGCCCTAGCCAAGGTTACGGCGCCGCCGGGGTGTGCTACTCAGTAGGACATGAAGATCCTGCAGCTGGTTGGCGATTTCGTGGAAGATTACGAAGTGATGGTTCCGTTTCAGGCCCTGACGATGGTGGGCCACACGGTGCACGCGGTTTGTCCCGGGAAGGCGGCGGGGCAATCGGTACGTACGGCGATTCATGATTTCGAAGGCGACCAGACGTATAGCGAGAAGCCGGGTCATAATTTCAGCTTGAACGCGACGTTCGCGGATGTAGATGCGGCGGCGTACGACGCCTTGGTGGTGTCCGGCGGGCGGGCGCCGGAGTACCTGCGGTTAAACGCGGACGTCATCGCCATGGTGCGGCATTTTGCGGAGGCCGATAAGCCCATCGCCGCCATCTGCCACGGGCTGCAGATCCTGGCGGCGGCCGATGTCCTGCGCGGCAAGCGGTGCACTGCCTACCCGGCGTGCGGGCCGGAGTGCCGGTTGGCCGGGGCCGATTACGTGGACATTCCGGTGGACCAGGCGGTGACGGACGGCAAGCTGGTGACCCCCCCCGCATGGCCCGCGCATCCAGCGTGGCTGGCCGCGTTCCTGCAGGTTCTGGGCACGAAGATTACGCTTTAGATCCCTTCGCCGTCTTCCGCTTTTCCGCGGCCGGTGGCCTTTTCCATGACGAGATAGAGTGTCGGCAACACGATCAAGGTGAGGATCGTGGCCGACACCAGGCCGCCGATGATAACCACCGCCAGCGGCTTCTGCACTTCCGAGCCGATGCCCTTGGAGAGCGCCATCGGCAGCAAGCCGAGCATGGCCAGGCACGACGTCATCAGCACCGTTCGCAAGCGCACCATGGCGCCTTCGGTGGCGGCTTCGACGACCGTGGCGCCCTTCTCCCGCAGTTCGTTAAAGTAACTGACCATGACGACGCCGTTGAGCACCGCCTGTCCGAACAGCGCGATGAAACCGATGGCGGCGGACACGCTGAGATGGAGCCCGGTGAAGAGCAACGCGACGATACCGCCGATCATGGCGAACGGCACGTTGAGCAGGATGAGCGCGGCGTTCTTGAACGACTTGAACGCTTCGAAGAGAATGACGAAAATCAGGAACACGCTGGCCGGGAGAATGATCAGCAGCCGCGCCATGGCGCGCTCCTGGTTTTCAAATTCGCCGCCCCAGGTGGAGTAGTAGCCCGGAGGAAGCTGGACGTTCTTGCCCACCTTCTCCTTCATCTCCGCCACCAGGCTGCCCATGTCGCGATCCTTGATGAAGACGCCGATGGCCGACACCGATTTTCCGGACTCGCGGGAGATATTCAGGCTGCCGCTGCGGATGGAAACGTCGGTGACCTCTTCGAGCGGAATGCGCTGCCCGTTGGGTGTATCGACGAGGATCTTCTTGATCGAATTGATGTCCCGGCGCTCGTCCTCTTTCAAGCGGACCACGGCGCCAAACTTCTTCTCGCCTTCCCAAATTTCGGTGGCTTCCTTGCCGCCTAGGGTGACTTCGATGATGTCCTCGATATCGGCGACATTGAGCCCGTAGCGAGCGGCTTTCTGGCGGTCGACGGTGATCTGTAACTGCGGCACTTCGCCGAAGCGATCGATGAAGGCGCGGCCCACGCCGCGGACGGCGGTGATGGTTTTCAGGATCTTCTGCACGTTAGTGCGAAGGATATTGGGATCGTCGCCGAAGACCTTGATGACGATTTGGCCGTCGATCTGCGAGATGCTCTCGAGCACGCTGTCGCGGATGGGCATGGAGACGCTGGGGAATACGCCGGGGATCGAGTCCAGCTCATCGCTGATCTGTTCCACAAGCTGTTCGCGGGTGATATTTCGCGTCCATTGTTCAGGCGGTTTCACACCGACGAACATCTCCACCATGTTGAGCGTTTTGGGGTCAGTACCGTCTTCTGGACGGCCCGCCTGGCTGATGACGGTTTCCACTTCGGGAAACTTGCGGATCATGCCCCGCACTTTGCGAGCGAACTTGGTGGTCTCGACAATCGAGGTGCCGGGCGACATGGTCATGTTGACCCACATCGTGCCCTCGTTCAATTCGGGCAGGAACTCCGAGCCCAGTCGCGGCACCAGCGTGAGGCTGAAGATAAGCGACGCAACCGCGGCGGCGAGCACCGTATAGGGCCGGCCTATGGCGGCCAGCAGAATGGGCTTGTAGATTTTCTTCGCGAAACGAACGACGAAGTTGTCTTCATGCGGCAGCGGCTTGCGCAGGAGGAAGTAGGCCAGCAGCGGCACCAGCGTCAGCGAGAAGATGAGCGAGCCGATGAGAGCGGAGACGACCGTGTAAGCCATCGGCGCGAAGATGCGGCCTTCGTGGCGCTGCAGGGCGAAGATCGGCAGATGCGCGGTGATGACGATCAACATGGCGAACAGCGTGGGCCGGCCCACCTGCGCCGCGGCGTCGATGATCTTTTCCTTGAACGATTCCGGCGTTCGTTCGGAGTGATCCTCCGATAGATTGCGGAAGATGTTTTCAATGACGATCACGGCGCCATCGACGATGATGCCGAAGTCCATCGCGCCGAGCGACAGCAGGTTGGCGGGGATGCCTTTGATGGACAGGCCGATGAAGGTGGCCAGCAACGAGAGCGGAATGATGAGCGCCACGATGGCCGCCGCGCGGAAGTTGCCGAGAAAGACGAACAACACCACGGCCACTAGCACGGCGCCTTCCACCAGGTTCTTGAACACGGTGGTGAGCGTGGTGTTGATCAGCCACGTGCGGTCATAAAACGCGTCGATCTTGACGCCCTTTGGTAGCCCAGTGCCGTTCAGTTCGTCAATCCGGTCCCGCACGCCCTTCAGCACTTCCGACGGGTTTTCGCCTTTGCGCATCAGCACAATGCCGGTGACCACTTCGTCGGAATCATCGCGGCCGACGATGCCCTGCCGCGGCACGAAACTCTGATTGATCGTGGCGATTTCGTGGACCAGAATCGGCGTGCCTTTCCGCTCGGCCACCACGACGTTGCCCATGTCCTCGGCGGAGCGCAACAGGCCCAGACCACGGATCAGGAATTGCTGTTCGCCCTGGTCCACATAGCTGCCGCCGGCGTTGGCGTTGCCGCGTTTGAGCGCCGTGATGACCTGGTTGATCGGGATGTCGTAGGACTTGGTTTTGGCGAGATCAAGACTCACTTCGTACTGCTTGATGAAGCCGCCGCGGCTGACCACTTCGGCCACGCCGGGGATAACTTTCAGCGCGCGGGCGACTGTCCAATCCTGAATGGAACGCAAGTCGGTGGCGCTCAGCCCGCCGCCTTTCAGTTCATAGCGGAAGAGCTCGCCGACCGGCGTCGCTAACGGCGCTAGCTCTGGTTTCACGCCTTCCGGCAGATCGATGGAATGCAAACGCTCCAGCACCTGCTGGCGGGCGAAGTAGGCGTCGACGTTGTCGTCGAAGGTGATCGGAATGAACGACAGGCCAAACTGCGTGTGCGAGAACGTGCGAACCGCGTGCGGGATCCCGCTCAACCCGATCTCCAACGGAATCGTTACCTGCTTCTCCACTTCCTCGGCAGCGTGGCCGGGGTAGAGCGTAATGACGATCACCTGCACGTCGGTGACATCGGGGAACGCTTCAATGGGAAGGTTTCGAAATGCCACGACACCGAAGACGATGAAGTGGATCATCAACAACGCGAAGAACATCTTCTGGTTGATGGCGAACGAAACAAGTTTTCTGATCATGGCGGGTCCGGTCTTTACTGC
>CANIFK010000548.1 GCA_947466555.1 Acidobacteriota bacterium
AAGAAAGGAAGGGCGAGGAAGCTGCGTTGCACTTCCTTAACTTTAGCCCAACAGTTCGTTGAGCGGCGTAAGAACGAACTCCCGCTCGTGGATGTGGGGGTGCGGGATGGTGAGGTGCGGCGTTTGGAGGCGGAGGTTGCCGAAGTAGAGGATATCGATGTCGATATTGCGGGGGCCCTTGTCGATCGTCTTGACGCGGCCCATAGCGCGTTCGACGCGCTGGGTGCGGCGGAGCAGTTCGATGGCGAAGTGGGGCGTTTGGGCCTCGATCACCATGTTGAGAAAATGGGGCTGATCGAGGACGTAGGCGGGCGCGGTTTCAATGATGGAACTGCGACGGACGGTTTCGATGCCTTCATGGGCCAGGCGGACGATGGCTTCGTTGAGCAGCGCTTCGCGATCGCCGAGGTTGGAGCCGAGACCGAGATAGGTCGTCGTCAAAAGAGGCCTGGCTGCGGCGTGGGCGGTGGGGGAATTTTGAAGTATTCGAACGCCCGGCGGGTGGCGACGCGGCCGCGGGGCGTGCGATCGAGGAAGCCGAGTTGCATGAGATAGGGCTCGTAGACGTCTTCGATGGTGGCTTCTTCCTCGTCGATGGAGGCGGCGATGGTTTTGATGCCGACGGGGCCGCCGGAGTACTTTTCGAGAATCGTCATCATGATCTTCTGATCGATCTCGTCGAGGCCGAAGCGATCGACTTCGAGGAGGTCGAGGGCGGTCATGGCGATGGGGTGGGTGATGTGGCCGTTGGCGCGGACCTGGGCGTAGTCGCGGACGCGGCGGAGGAGACGGTTGGCGATGCGGGGTGTGCCTCGGGCGCGGCGGGCGATTTCGGCAGCGCCGGGTTCGTCCACTTTGATTTGGAGGAGGCCGGCACTACGGAGAACGATGGAGGTAAGGTCGGCGATGTCGTAGGGGTTGAGCCGGAGGACGAGGCCGAAGCGGCCGCGGAGCGGGGCGCTGATGAGGCCCTGGCGCGTGGTGGCGCCGACCGCGGTGAAGCGGTTGATATCCATCGAGTGGGTGCGGGCGCCGGCGCCGGTGCCGATCATGATGTCGACACGGAAGTCTTCGAGGGCGGAGTAGAGAATTTCTTCGACGTCGGGCAGGAGGCGGTGGATTTCGTCGATGAAGAAGACCTGTTTGTCGCGGAGGTTGGTGAGGACGCCGGTGAGGTCGAGCTTCTTTTGAATGATGGGCGCGGCGGTTTGATCGAAGGCGACTTCGAGTTCGCCGGCGATGAGGTTGGCCAGCGTGGTTTTGCCCAGGCCGGGGGGGCCGTAGAGGAGAACGTGATCGAGCGCTTCGCCGCGCTGTTTGGCGGCCTGGATGGCGATGGAGAGGTTTTCCTTGAGGCGGGCCTGACCGGTGAAATCGGCGAGGCGGCTGGGGCGGAGGGCGGTTTCGTATTGGCGGTCGCTGTCCATGGCGGCGCCGGAGATGAGTTCACGGTCGCGCATTAGCGGACAAGCTCCATGGATTTACGGAAGAGTTTTTCAAAGTCGCCGTCGGGGAGAGCGGCGTGGGCCTTGCGCACGGCGGCTTCGGCGGCGGGGCGCTGGGAGCCGAGGTTGACGAGGGCGCTGATCAAGTCGAGATCGAGATCGGAGAGGATGCCGGCGGTGTTGAAGGAGACGGGAGTGGCCGAGCCGGCGATGGCGATGTCGAGCTTGTCGCGGAGTTCGACCACCATGCGTTCGGCGGTCTTCTTGCCGACGCCGGGGATACGGGTGAGCTGGACGAGATCGCCGGAGCGGATGGCCTGGACGAGGTCGGCCGGGGCGATGCCGGAGAGCGCGGTGAGCGCGACCTTGGGCCCGATGCCGCTGACGGTGATCAGCTTTTCGAAGAGCAGTTTTTCTTCCGGCGTGTGGAAGCCGTAGAGCAGCATGGCGTCTTCGCGCACATGCATATGGATGCGCAGTTTCGTTTCGGCTCCCACGTCGGGGAGGCGGGTGAAGGTGGACACGGGGATGTGGACTTCATAGCCCACGCCGCTCGCTTCCACGATGACCAGGTTCGGGTGTTTCTCCAGCACGGCGCCGCGCAGATGGGCAATCATCGTAAACTCACATTCTACATGGCACGGCGATTATTCTATGTTCCCCAAGTGCGGCGCGAGGAGGCCGAACTGACTGGCGACGCGGCGCAGCATCTGGTTCGGGTGCTCCGCGTGGAAGAGGGGCAGGTGTTTGAGATCTCCGACAATCAGCACCTTTATTTAGCGACGGTGACGACGGCGCGGAAGAGTTCGGTGGTGTTCAAGGTGACCGAGCGGTTGCCCGATCAGGCACCAGTGCCGGACGTGACGTTGCTGGCGAGTTTGTTTAAGTTTGACCACTTTGAGTGGCTGCTGGAGAAGGCGACGGAGTTGAACGTGGCGCGGATTGTGCCGGTGATCGCCGAGCGCAGCGAGCGGGGGCTGGATCAGGCGGCGCCGAAGCGGAAAGAGCGGTGGGAGCGGATTCTATTGGAGGCGAGCCAGCAGTGCCGGCGGATGACGCTGCCGGTGATTGACGATCCGGTTAAATTGGCGGCGGCGGCGGGGATGTTGGCAACGCACAAGGTGTTGTTGGACGAGATGCGGCAGGGACCGCCGTTGACGCGGTTGACGATGCAGGCGGGGGATTCGGTGGCGCTGTTGCTGGGGCCGGAGGGCGGCTGGGCTGAGCGGGAGCGGGAGATGCTGGTGGAGTCAGGCTGGAAACCGTGGAACGTGGGGCCGAACGTGTTGCGGGCGGAGACGGCGGGGATGGCGGCGCTGTCCACCATCGCGCTGATATCTCAGCTAGAATAGTAAAAATCGTTAATCCTTGAGCGGACTCACCGGTGCAGGCCGATATGCCACTGGTGTCAGTTGCGTTAAAGTTAAGGACAGATCTTGCTTTGGAGGCATTAATGCAGAAGCGTTACCTGGGGGCAGCCGTTGCCCTCGCATTTGTCGCTACTGGTTTCTCCCAAACCACATCGACGACTATTTTGGGAACCGTCACGGATCCATCTGGCGCAGCTGTCGCGGGCGCCAAAGTAACCGCAACCAACATTCGCACGCAGGTCAAACGCGAAGACGTTTCGACCTCGTCCGGTGACTACAGCTTCCCGCTGTTGGACATTGGCGACTATTCGATCACTGTCGAAGCCCCTGGGTTCAAGACGGCCAACCGGGCCGGCCTGGTCCTTCAGATTAACGAAAAGCTCCGCGCCGACATTACGCTGCAGGTCGGCCAGGTTTCCGAGCGTGTGGAAGTGACCGGCTCGGCGACGGCGTTGAAGACCGACGAATCGTCGATCGGCGACGTGATTGAGCAGAAGCGCATTGTGGAACTCCCCGTCAACGGCCGCAACGTCGGCAACCTGGCAGTCCTGCAGGCTGGCGTCATGTTCGGCAGCCGCGGCGGTTTGGACGGACAGAGCGGCGGCGGCGGCGGCATCCCGATTCCCGGGCAGGCCATCGCGATCGTGGCCAACGGCCAGCGCGAAGTGAGCCAGCACGCGACGCTTGACGGCGTTGTGGCGACCGAAGCGCGCGTCAACACGGTTCCCTTCTCTCCTTCTCCGGAAGCGATTGAAGAAGTGAAAGTGTTCACGGGCACCTACTCGGCCGAATACGGTTTTAACTCCGGCGCGCAGCTGATCATGGTGATGCGCTCGGGCACCAACGACCTGCACGGTTCGTTGTTTGAATTCCTCCGCAACGACAAGTTCGACGCGGAAGACTATTTCCAGAACTACTTCAACACCTCCTCGGTGCGCCTGCCCAAGCAGGGCATCCGCCAGAACCAGTTCGGGTTCGTGGTGAACGGCCCCGTCGTCCTGCCGAAACTCTACAACGGCAAGGACAAGACGTTCTTCATGTTCAACTATGAAGGCCGCCGCCGCAGCCTGCCGGGCGCCGCTTCGTCCGCGCTCGTGCCGACCGACGAATTCCGCAATGGCGACTTCAGCCAGTTGCTGCGCATTCCGACGCCGGTGCAGTTGGTGGACCCGTTGAACGGCACGCCGTTCGCCGGCAACATCCTGCCTGCCTCGCGCATCTCCAACACCGCCAAAGCGCTGCTTCCTTTCTGGGAAAAGCCGCAGGTGGCTGTGGCCAACCCGCAGGTTGGGTTCAACTACACGGGCACGGGCCCGAACCGGATCACCGACAACCAGTACTTCGTGAAGGGTGACCATAACTTCTCGACGAAGGACAAAGTCATGGGCCGCTATGCCACCAACAGCGTGGACTGGTTGACCTATGCCGGCACCTCGCCGCAGTTCTCCTACCTGGTTCTGGGCCGCAACGACAACATTGCCACACAGTGGATTCACGTCTTCTCGCCTGCCGCTGTGCTCGAAACCCGCTACGGCTTCACCCGCTCCAAGGACGACAGCTTCAACCCGCGCGCGAACACCGACTTCAACCTGGCCGCGATCGGCATGGATGGCTTCCGTGTTGTGAACGACGGCAACCGCCCGCTGACTAAGCGCGAAGCTGGCTTGCCCTCGATCGGTCTCGCCAACGGCCTGCAGGGCCTGTCCGA
>CANIFK010000549.1 GCA_947466555.1 Acidobacteriota bacterium
CTCAACCGGCGCCGACTCGGCCGGCAACACACCGGCCGAATACACCGTCGCCGGTTGATCCACCCCATCCTCCAACAACCGCACATCGGCGGCCGTCAACCCGGTCACCATCTTCGCCTCCGGCCGGGCCACCTGGAACGGCACCAGCGCCACGCCGCCCCCCACGTAGAATGGCGCGCCGCTCAGTTCCAGTTTCGCGGCGCCAAACGCGCTCGATCCCTTGTGCCGCACCTCCACCCGCAACACAGTCGCCCGCGGATCGGCCCCCAATGGCCGCGTCAACGTCAGCGCCTGCGACAGCATGAACCGCCGCCGCCGGTCATCCATCTTGACCTCCACCGCTTCGCCTGCCCGGTCTAATTCCGCGCCGCCCTCGCCCTGGATGATGTAAGTCACCTCCAGTGTGCTGCGCCATTCGCCGCTCGCCCGCACCATCGGCAAAGTGGCCACCGGGATCGAGATCTGCATCGTCCCGTCCTTCGTCCCGCGCCTGACTTCCATCGGAATGGCCTGCGAAAGCAGCACCGTACTTACAAGGAAAAAGAGGGTATAACGCAAGGGAGTAACTCCTTCACTTACGGAAGCAATAAAGTCCTGACTGTGTACGCAGATATAAGGTATCACCAACGATAGCCGGTGTGGCGAACACCTCTTCCTCCATCGCCACCGATAACGCCACGCGCCCCTCCGCCCCCGCCTCCAACACAGTAACTTTTCCTTCCATGCTGACGAAGTAAATGTACTTACCCGCCGCCACCGGCGAAGCGTAATAATCCCCCAGCGCCCCCGGCAACCGGAACTCTTTCTTTACTTCTCCGGTTGCCAGATCATAGATCCCGGCCACCCCGCCATTGCGTACCGTATACACAAATCCTCCCGCCACCAATGGCGATGGGACATTCGGTACCGCCCGCTGTGCGCGCCACTCCACAGCCGTCTTCGTCAAGTCCCCGCGCCCCTTCGGCCGGATTGAAAGCGTGGCCGATGGCTGCAGCGCCTGCGCCCGGAAGCTGTTCCATTCTGCTTCGTCCAACACCTCGTCACGGTTCTTGTCCACGGTGGGGAACACCGCCCGCGGTACGCCTTTGGCATTGGCGAGAGCGAGACTCTTGCCCTCGTTCAGCGCGGCGAACACCGGAATCTGCGACTCCTCGGCCATCGCATTGACCGACAAGATGATCCGGTCCCCGGCCACCGCCGGCGACGTCTTCGCCTGGCTCGGCAACCCCGACACCCACCACACCCGCTCTCCCGTTCTGAGCGAATAGGCCGACAGCTCGATGTCCCCCAACACGCCCAGCACCGGCTCCGGCCCGGCCGTGAACAGCACCGGCGTCGAATAAATTCCGCCCGGCGCATCCGGCCGCGGCTTGCGCCAGCGCTGCTCGCCGTTGGCCGCCTTCACCGCCAGAACAAAGGAATCCCGCGCCTGATCGATGACCAGATACACCGAGTCACCATGCAGCACCGGCGACGCCGCCACGCCCTGCATGCTCCCCATTTCCCCCAACGGCAGCGTCCACTCTTCCTTGCCATCGAGCGAGTAACTGGCCAGCCCAAACTCGGTAAAGAACACCACCACGCGCCGGGCATCGGCGGCCGCCGTCGGCGCCGCCACATCGTTTAGCTTGTGGCGTTTCTGGGTATTCCGCCGCTTCAGCTCCCGGCGCCAAAGCTCCTTGCCGCTGGCGGCGTCATAGGCCACCGTCAACAGCGCCTCCCCGGCGTGGCCGGTCAGAATCAGCTTCCCACCCACGACCACCGGCGACGACTTGCCCGACGGCGGGGCCACCTTCCAAGCCACGTTCTTCCCCGGCCCGAATTCCACCGGCGGGCTGCCATCGGTGACGCCGGCGCCATTCGGTCCGCGGAACCGCGGCCAGTCCGTATCGGCAAACAAAGTCAGAGAAAGGGCGGCAAGGGCGGTCCAGCGCATGCACGAATCCTATCACCTGTGACAGAATAGGCGGCTTATGCCGTATCGTTACCGGATTCTTTCGCTACTCGTTTTGCTGTCGATCATCACCTACTTGGACCGCGTCTGTATCGGCCTCGCGGGCACGCGAATCCAGGATGAGCTAACCATCAGTACCGAGAGCTGGGGTTTGATTCTGTCGGCCTTCACGCTCTCCTACGCCGCCTTCGAGATCCCCGCCGGGGTTTGGGGCGACAAGTACGGGCCTCGCAACATTCTGGCGCGTATCGTCTTGTGGTGGTCGGCCTTCACGGCGTTGACGGGACTGGCGACGAACTACTACTTCCTGCTCATCGTCCGCTTCTTCTTTGGTGCGGGCGAGGCGGGGGCGTATCCGAACATTTCGGCCTCGGTGTCCCGCTGGTTCCCGACGCATGAACGGGCGCGCGCGGTCGGCATCACCTGGGCCGCCTCCCGGCTGGGCGGCGCTCTGGCGCCGTTCCTGGTGGTCCCGATTCAGCAGCTATACGGGTGGCGGGCGTCGTTCTACATCTTCGGCGCGGTGGGCGTAGTGTGGACGGCCTGGTGGTGGTTCTACGCACGGGACAATCCGCGCGACAAAGCCGGCATCAGCAAAGAAGAACTGGAGTTGATCGGAACCCCGAAGGTAGCGGCCGCCCACGTCTCCCTGCCCTGGAAACAAGTCCTGCGCTCCAGCAATTTCTGGATCCTGCTGGCCATGTACCACACCTACTGCTGGGGCTCGTACTTCTATCTAGGCTGGCTGCCCACCTACCTGCAGCGCGGCCGCGGCTTCTCCGAGAACGAGATGAAACTGTGGGCTACCCTGCCGTTCCTGTTCGGCATCGTAGGCAACCTGTCGGGCGGCGTCGCCAGCGATTATCTGAGCAAGAAGTATGGCCTCAAGATCGGCCGCCGGGTAATCGGCTCGGCTGGGCTGGCGCTATCCGGACTGTTCATGCTGGGCACATCCCAAACCGAAAACCGGGAACTCGCGGTACTCTTCCTCGCGCTCGGTTACGGGAGCATGGACTGCATGCTGCCAGTGTCCTGGGCCATCTGCATGGATATCGGCAAGAAGTACGCCGGCTCGGTGAGCGGATCCATGAACATGGCGGGGCAGGTGGGCAGCTTTGCCAGCACGGCCCTGTTTGGTTATTTGGTGAAGTGGTTGGGCAACGACTACAACAAGGCGCTGATCCCGTTGGCGGTGATGCTGCTGATCAGCGCGGCGCTGTACGTCTTTATCGACCCGACGGAACAACTGGTCCCGGAAAAGGCCGAGAATCCTACGCCGGCACCAGTGCCGGCGTAGGCCCGGAAGTTTGTCCTAGCTGTACTGCGCGGCGCCGGCCGACATCATCGACGGCGGAGCGGTGTCGCGCAGCATACGGGCAATCAGGAGAAGCTTGGCGTCTACTTCGCCCATTTTCTCTTCAATCAATGCCAGGCGGAGGCGCAGGACATCGTCGCTCTCGGGTTTCCCACTTTGCGTGGTCAGCACCGCACAGCGGGCGAAGTCGGAGATGGAACGGGCGCCGCCCGTTTCGCAAGCCTCTCGCAGGCTCTGGAACTCGTCTTCGCTCACCCGGAAGTTCACCAGTCGGTTGCGTGGTTTCGTGACAGCCATTATTCGATACCTCTATATGCTTAGTGGGCGGGGGCAGACAAAACTCTCACCAATGCTGTAGATTTGTGAATAATCGGTACTACAGATAGTCGCGGTACCCTAGTTTGCGGGGTGTTTGTATTCTAAAATTCTGTGTTTTGGCATCTTCGAGCTCGGGAAACTCCGTATTTATCGGCACGGAGAAGACGCGCATCCTCATCGACACCGGTCTGAGCCGGCGCGAGACGGTGGCGCGGCTGGCCTCGATTGGCGAGAGCCTGGACAAGATTGACGCCATTCTGATCACCCACGAACACTCCGACCATATCCTGGGCCTGCCGGTGATTGGCCGCACGGTGGGCAAGCCGATCTACTGCACCCATCTGACCGCCGAGGCGCTGGACTGGGACGAGATCCGCACGCCGAAGGAGACCTTCGCGGCCGGCACGGGCTTCCAGATCGGCGACATCGAGATCGGCAGCTTCACGATTCCGCACGACGCGGTGGACCCGGTTGGGTACACGGTTCGAGCGGATGGCGTCCGCGCGGCCGTGGTCACCGACCTGGGCTACATGCCCGATTCGATCAAGATGCACCTGCGGGGCACGGACCTGTTGCTGCTGGAATCCAACCACAATCTGGAGATGCTGAAGGTGGGCCCGTACCCGTGGTCGATCAAGCAGCGCATCATGGGGCGCAAGGGGCATCTGTCGAACGACGCCGCCTACGACTTCATTACGCAGGACATGGACTCCTCCGTTTCCACGCTGATTTTGGGCCATTTGAGCGAAAACACGAACTATCCGACCCTGGTGGAGCAGATGGCGGTGCAGGCGCTGGAGGCGCGCGGTGTGACACCGCGGCTGCACGTGGCCGAACCGAAGAAGCAGACCCCCGTGTTCACCTACTAGACTGGTAGGACGCATGATTGCACGGTACACGCGCCCTGAGATGGGCCGCATTTGGAGCGACGAGA
>CANIFK010000550.1 GCA_947466555.1 Acidobacteriota bacterium
CTGCCCGCTCTTCTCCGACCGCCCACGCTCAGCGCCGCCACCCGCCCCGCCTCGCCCGCACTCTCCGAAGGTGTCCAATTCACCGTCTTCGATCCCGACGGCCCCACCGATCTCGCCCGCGCCTACTTCCTCATCAACGACACCACAAACGTCCCCGCAAGCACCTGCCATGGCTTCTACGATTTCACCCTGCAGGCGTTCTACCTCTACGACGACTCGCTCACCAAACTCCTCGGCCCGCTCGCACCGGGCGCGCGCGCGATTCTCGACAACAGCGAATGCGCCATCGACGGCCTAACCTCAACCGCCAACGCCAACGGCCAGATCACCCTCAGCCTCACCCGCCTCGGCAACGCGCGCAAACGCGCCCAAAAGGTTTTCCTCTGGGCCACGGACCGCGCGAATCTCGGCACCGGCTGGGTTGATACCGGCCTCTCCTACGCCGCCGGCAGCAACGTCGCCCCCACCGTAACGTCCCCCGTCATGGGAGTCCTCGGCGCCTCCCAACGCATCGTCGGCGCCTGGCTCGACGATCTCGACAATCCCGCCGACATCAACCGCGTCTACTTCCTCATCAATCCCACACCCACCATCTCCGCCAACAGTTGCCACGGCTTTTACGACCGTCCCACGCGCGCCATCTATCTCTACGACGATGCGCTAACAACCCTCTCCGGCCCCATCACCTTCGGCTCTACCAATGTCATTGAAAACAGCCAGTGCCGCCTCCAGGATCTCCGAGACAACGCCTTCTTCCTTACCACTCGCGGCTTCCCCTTCGATTTCACCGTGACCCGCAAAGGGCCCACCGCCAGCGCCGCCACCAACGTCTACTTCTGGTCAGTCGACTTGGCCGGCAACGGCACAGGCTGGACCCCCATCGGCGCCTGGACCGTGAACAACACCCCCACGGTCTCCCTGGTCCCGCCGCCCACTCTCTACGGCCTCACGCAGACGTTCCCCTTCGCCGCCAATGATCTGGATAGCTACGCCGACATCCAACGTCTCTACTTCCTCATCAACCCCTCGCCCACCGTCTCGCCGAACACCTGCCACGGCTTCTACGATCAGTCGCTGAACGCCATCTATCTCTACGACGACAATCTCAGCGTTCTACTCGGCCCCCTCACGCCAGGCACCGCCGGTACCCTCAAAAACGGCCAATGCACTATCAACGGCGCCGCCACCACAGTCACCGGGTTCAGTCTCGAACTCAAACTGAATCTCAATCTCACCCTCACCGGCGCCATCACGGCCACTGCCCAAAACGCCTACGTCTGGGCCGTCGACCGCGCCAACAACGGTACCGGCTGGGCTCGCATCGCCTCCTGGGCTAAACGCGGTCCCAACCAGGCGCCGGTCGTCTCACCCCCGCAAAGCACCTTCGCCTCCGGCTCTCCGTCCACCGTCAGGTTTGTCGCCTCCGATGGCAACGGCGCTGACGATATCGACCGCATTTACTTCATGGTCACCACCACCCCCGCGCCGCAAGTCAATGGTTGCCACGGCTTCTACGACCGCGCCGCCAACGCCATGTTTCTCTACAACGACGCCCTCACCGCCCTCACGCCAACCCTCCAAAATAGCCAGTGCGCCATCGACCCATCCTCCCTCCGCGTCACCACCTCGCCCGACGGACTCACCGTCTACGTCACCCTCTCAATGTCACTTAAAGGTGCCTTCGCCAACATCCAGCAAAACTTCTGGCTCTGGGCCGTCGATTCACTTAACGCAGGCTCCGGCTGGACCCCGTTCGGTCCCTGGCTGGTCAACGCCAATCGCCCGCCAACCTTCGTCAACGCTTCCCCTTCAGTCGTCTCCGGCTCTTTCGGCTCATTCTGGCTGGGGTTGGACGACCCCGACGGCTGGACGAACATCTCTCGCGTCTATTTCCTCGTTGCCGATGCTCCCGTCGTCACCGCCAATTCCTGCCACGGTTTCTACGACAGAACCGCCAACAAACCGTTGCTCTATAACGATTCGCTCACCGTCCTCAATCCACCCGGCCCATCGTCCAACACCCGTTGCGCGGTGGCCAATCCACAGTCAGACCCATACATGAATTGGACCTATACCGGCGGGACCTTCTTCCTCAATCTGGAACTTCGCGGCCCCTACATCGGGACCGCGAAGAAGCTCTACATATGGGTTGTCGACCAACAGGGCAACGGCACCGGCTGGGTCCAGGCCGCCACCTGGAACTAGAAAATCACCTTCAGTCCCAACTGCACAATCCGCGCATCGCGCGCTGAATTCACAGTGCCGAACGTCGAACTGCGGTTCTTCCCGTCGGTGCCGGGAACGAAGTTGTCATCCGCCAATCCCAGATTCACATGGTTGGCAATATTGAACGCCTCCGCCCGGAACTCCACGCGGAACCGTTCGCGGATCATGGTTTCCTTCAACAGCGAAACGTCGAAGTTCACCGCGCCCGGATGGCGTACGTCCGGAGTTGTCCGTCCCACGTTGCCGAGCTGATAATCCGGCGGATTCACAAACACATCCGTACGGAACCACGCCGTCCGTGTGGGGTTGTCCAACGCCGCGCTTTGCCCGGTCGAATTCGGCCGGTCCGCGGCGAAGTTGCTCGCCCCGCGCACCGTCAGCGGCGCGCCGTTCTGCATGACGTTGATCATGTTCACCTGCCAACCGCCAACAATCCGGCTCAATACCGCATTGCTCGGGCTGAACCACTTGCCACGGCCGAACGGCAACTCATACAGCATGCTGATCACGCTGCGTCGCGACACGTCCGCCGGGTCTACCGATTTGTTCAATTGCCGGTTCGTCACGCTGTCCTGAAAGCCGTTCTCGTTGGTCTGCTCCACCGGGCCGAAGTCCACCGGCACCGACACGCCATCGCTGATCTTCTTGCCGCCCGTGAACGCCCAATGCACCAGCAAACCCTTCGCCATGCGCCGCTTCACGTTCAACTGCAACTGGTGTGAGTTGTAGTTCCCGTAGCGCGGATTGCGAATCGAAACGCCGTTGTAGTGCGGGAAGGGAAGCAGCGTTCTCTCCCGCGTCACCGTCGCCGCGCCCAACCCGCCGGGCACTTTCCCCGCCAGCGGATTCGGCAACACGTCCTGCAGCGTGCGGCCCAGTCGCAACCGCTCCGCCGGCGTCAACGCATTCACGCTGTACCCGGAAGCATTGAAGTGGTTGCCCTTGTTGCCCGCATAAGTGGCATCAATCAGCCAGCCCTTCCACTGCTGCTGCAAAGAGAAGTTCCATTGCTGCGTCATCGGCGTCGTCGGGTCGTCCTCGGTAACGCTCACACCCTGTCCCAACAGCGCACTCGGCCCTAGTTTCGAACCCGGCGATTCCAACGGCGCCGTCGGGAATCCCTGCGCGAAGCGGAACGCCCGCTGTCCCGGGCCCAATGCCGCGTAGGCGGTGGAAGTCGTCGTAAAGAGCTGCGTGTTGCCCAGGAAGTTCCGCCAGAAGATCGGCGGATAGAAAATCCCATACCCGCCGCGCAGCACCGTCTTGCCGCTGCCAAAGGCGTCCCAGGCAAAGCCAAACCGCGGCGCGAAATCGTTGTAGTCTTCCTTCAGGAACGTGCGCGGTTGCCCATCGACGCCCGCGTAGACAGTCTTCCCGCGCAACCCGCTCACCGGGTCAATCGCGTTCATGTCGAAGTTGATCTGCCCGTTGTTGCGCTCATACGGCTTCTGCTGGAAGTCGTAGCGGAAACCCATGTTCAAGGTCAGTCGCCGGCCAAGTTTCCAGTCGTCCTGCACGAAGGCGCTCGCCGAATAGCCGGCCCACGTGTTGCCCAGGATGCGGTCGATGGAGGCGCTCGAAACCTCGCCCAACAGGAACTGCGCCAGGCTCGAACCCGTCGCCGCCGGTACTTGGGGGTTCGATGTCAAACCGCCAAATGCGAAGTTGCCCGACATCGCCGCGCCTTGCAGATTGCCGCCCTGCAGAATGCGATGGTTGTAGCCAATCTTCAACGTGTGGTTCCGCGCCACCTTGGTAATCATGTCCTGGATATCCCAGTTCAGCGACGCCCGGTTGCCCGCCGCGCCACCGCCGATATCGCCGAAGCCAAAATTGATCAGCGGAAACTGGTCCTGCGGCACAATCGGCGGCAGGCCCAACTTCTTCGGCCAATCCTGTCCGAAGTTTGCCGCAACGAAGATGAACGACTGCCGCATAATGCCCACGCGCAAATCGTTAATCAACGTCGGCGAAAACGTGTGCGTGTCGCTCACAACGCCATTCTTGTTCACCTGGTCGTCGTAGCGATTGGAACCCACAGTCGGGTCCAGGAAGAACGAATCCGACCCAGGCTTATGCTGTGCCGACGTGTACCGGACAAACATGGAGTTCCGTTCGCTGAAACGGTGGTCGACTTTGAAGTTCCACTGCCGCCAATCGATCGTGCTCCGGTTGGCGTCCTGGAAGTTCTGCGCCTGCGTGAAGGCATTCTGCGGCGCCTTGTTCGGTAGCGGCCAGTACGCCACCACCTTCGGCGCAATCGGGTCGAACCGGCTCTTCGGCACCACGTTC
>CANIFK010000551.1 GCA_947466555.1 Acidobacteriota bacterium
ACAAAATACTCGATGCTTCTGGCCGTGTCGGCCGGATGCGGAATCGACAAGGCTTGCGCATTCCCGGGCGCCGCGCTGCAGGCGACGAGAAATGCGAGGAGCGTTGCGACGGCAAAAACGCCCGCCTTTGTCATTGCAAGCGCGCGCTCCGCGCGCCCAGCAGAACGGCCGGCCCCATCTGCAGAACAACGGTGACGTTGTACCACCACGGGAAGCGGGGCCATTCGAGAATCAAGTGGACGGCGGCGGCATAGGCGACAATCAGCGCGGCCAGCGCTTGCAGGGCGCCCCACGTTCTTGTGATTTTCATCGCGACAAATCCCGCCGCGAAGGCCGCGGCGACCCACAGCAGGAGGGTGCAGGCCGCCATCGGCGCCGGGAACGTAAAGACGCGCTGTTGCAGGTACGTGCGCCCGTGCACGGCATAGGCGGGCCAGAGTTGCGCGAGGCCGAACGCCAACGCCAGGAATCCGAGGTAGCACAGCGCGGCTCCGGCGATGATTCCCAAAATACTGCGCTGCATTGCGTCTCCTCCGTGACTTCGGCGGCTCCCTCCTCAGCTTCTCATGGCGGTCGCTGGGGGGAAGAAGAGATTGCCGCGCTGTGCGGCTACGCGCGAGACATACTGCGCTGGAGCCAGGCGCGAGCGAACTGCCAGTCGCGTTCGACGGTGCGAGTGGTGATTTCGCCGCCCAGGACTTCGGCGATTTCGATGGCGGTGAGGCCGCCGAAGAATTTCAGCTCGACGACGCGGGCCTGGCGGGGGTGGGACTGGGCGAGTTCATCGAGAGCGTCGTCGAGCCGGACCATGTTGGGGTCGGCGCCGGCGGGGAGGCGGTCGAGATCGATGGCGGCGCGTTCGGCGTTGTCGCCGCCGCGCTTGGCGGCGAGGCGCTGGCGGGCGTGGTCGATGAGGATGCGGCGCATGATGCTGGTGGCCATGCTGATGAAGTGGGCGCGGCTTTGCCAGGTCATGCGGTCGAGCTTGCGGACTTGCAGGTAGGCTTCGTGGACGAGCGCGGTGGCCTGGAGCGTATGGCCGGGGCGCTCCTGATGGAGGATGGCGGCGGCGAGGCGCCGGAGGTCCTTGTAGAGCAGGGGGGCGAGTTCGTCGAGGGCGTTGTTGTCGCCTGATTCCCAACGTCGCAGCAGCTCTGTTACCGGCTCGGACAGGACCAAACACGTCTCCCTGGCGGTCCGCGGCGGGCGGGAGCGCCTTTGCTATTCTAGCCGTACCCATGTCCGAGGCGGCCAATCCGGTGACCGAACTGTTTGCGCGCGCGCTGGACTTGGACCCGGCGGAGCGGGAGCGATTCCTGCGGGAGGAGTGCGGCGCGCACGGGGAGGAAGTACGGGAACTGCTAGCGCATCACGCGCGGGCGGAGGCGGAGCCGTTCTGGGAGCAGAATGCTATGGCCCACGAGGCGGCGGCGCCGGACGGGGCGATTGGCGAGACGTTGGGGGCGTATCGGATTGAGGCGTTGATTGGGACGGGCGGGATGGGGCGCGTCTATCGTGCGCACCGGGCGGACGCAGCGTTTGAGAAGCCGGTGGCGATTAAGCGGATTAAGCGCGGGATGGACGCCGATGAGATTGTGGCGCGGTTCCGGGCCGAGCGGCAGATTCTGGCGGGGCTGGAGCATCCCAACATCGCGCGGCTGTTGGACGGCGGGACGGATGCGGCAGGACTGCCGTTTCTGGTGATGGAGTACGTGGAGGGGCTGCCGCTGCCGGCGTATCTGGCTTCCCTGCCCCGGTTCGACCTGGCCGGGCGGCTGCGGCTGTTTCGCGAGATCTGCGCGGCGGTGCACTATGCCCATCAGCGGATGGTGATTCATCGCGACCTGAAACCATCGAACCTATTGGTGGATGCGGATGGACGGCCGAAGCTGCTGGATTTCGGGATTGCGCGGCTACTGGACCCGGCGCTGGGCCAGTCGTTCACGCAGCCGCACGAACGGGTGTTGACGCCGGATTATGCGAGTCCGGAACAGTTGCGTGGGGAACTGGTAACGACCGCGTCCGACGTGTATTCGCTGGGCGTGATTCTGCATGAGCTGCTGACGGGGACGCGGCCGGGGGCGGGGACGCTTGCGATCCAGGGCGCGCCGGAGCGGCGGCGGGACCTGGAGCGGATTGTGCTGACGGCGCTGGCGGAAGAGCCGGGGCGGCGGTATTCGTCAGTGGCGCAGCTTTCCGACGATGTGGGCCGGTATATGGACCGGCGGCCGGTGGCGGCGCAGGGGGACTCGCTGGGGTATTTGGCAGCGAGATTTTTGCAGCGGCATAAGCTGTTGAGCGCGGCGGCGGTGCTGGTGGTGTTGACGGTGACGGTGGGACTGGTGGCGACGCGGCGGGCGCAGGCGCGGGCGGAGCGGCGGTTTGTGGAGTTGCAGACGTTCGCGCACGCGGTGGTGTTCAACTACGCCGATGCGATTAAGGGGCTGCCGGGATCGACGCCGGTGCAGCAGATGTTGATCAAGGATTCGCTCGCCTATCTGGACCGGCTGTCGGCGGAGGCGGGCGGGGATGCTTCGTTGCGACGGGATTTGATCGGCGCATATTCGAAGATCAGTCAGGTGCAAGGGGACCCGTATCACGACAACGTGGGGGACTCGGCGGCGGCGTTGCGGACGGGGAACAAGGCGGTGCGACTGGGCGAGGAGCTGGTGCGAGACGAGGCGTCGGTGGCGAATATCATGGCGCTAGCGGACGCCTACGATACGTTGTCGAACGTGCAATCGGCGACGGGGGATTTGCAGGCGGTGGAGGCGAATTCGCTGCGGGCGCTGGCGCTGTATCAGCAGGCCGACCGGGTGGCGCCGAACGATTTGGAAACACGGCTGCTGATTTCGCAGGCGTACTGGGGGCTGGGGGATTTGAACGGCGCGCCGGGGATGGGGAACCTGGGCCGGTCGACGGTGGCGTTGGAGTATTACCGGAAGGCGCTGGCGACGGCGCGGGAGGCGGAGGGGATGCGGACGCCGGTGGCGCGGGCGACGCGGATGCGGGTGTTCTGGTCGTTGGATTCGTTAGGGCTGATGGAGCTGGCGATGGGGGATGCGGCGGGGGCGCGGCGGGACACGGGGGAGGCGCTGGGGCTGATCCGGGCGTTGGTAAAAGCCGAGCCGGGGAGCACGAGCGTGCGGTCGGCTTTATCGCTGGCGTTGGATCACGCGGGGCGACTGGCGTTGGCAAATGGAGACGCGGCGGGGGCGCTGGGGTATTACCGGGAGGCGGTGGAGGTGGCGGGGAAGGCGTTCGCGGCGGATCCGAAGAACGTGGGGAACCGGCGGAAGCTGGGGATTATCAAGGCGTACTATTCGCTGGCGTTGCGGCGGAATGGGAGTGCGGGGGAGGCGGTGGCGCCGGCGCGGGAGTCGTTCCAGCTGATGCAGGAGTTGGCGGCGGGGGACCCGGGGAATGCGGATTTCCGTTCGGACGTTTCGATTGCGAACCGGCGGATGGCGGAGGCCTATATTGATGCGAATGCGCGCGGGGAGGCGTTGCCGTATGCGGTGCAGGCGATTGCCGGGCACCGGGCGCATGTGGCGCAGGCGCCGAATTCGTTTGTGCAGCTTTGTTTGGCGCGGGCGCTGGTGGTGTATGGCGATGCGCTGGGGGCGGGGCCGGAGCGGGTGGCGGCGTATGAGGAGGCGCGGGGGTTGCTGGCGCAGTTGGCTGGGCGCGACGCGGCGAGCGCGATGCTGGCTTCGGAATATGCGCAGTGTTTGGAGAAGCTGGCGCGGAGCCGTTGAAATAATTTTTTAGCGGTTGTCGGAATCGGGGAGTTCTTCGCGCCAACTGGTGCGAGGAAGACGATGACCCAAAGAATACTGCTGGCTTTGTTGTGCCTGGCGCCGTTGGCGGCGCAGGATCCGCCGTGCGAAATCGGCATGGTGGTGAAGGCGGGGGCGCTGAACTACAACGCGCGGATTGTGGAGTTCAACGCGGCCAAGGGCCTGTACAAGGTGGAGTACGTGACCGGGTACAAGGGCGATATTGAATGGCTGCCGCCGAGCGGTTTGAAGACGTGTAAGGCGGGCGCGGCGGCTCCGGTGGCGGCGGGGTGGTTTCAGGGCGTTTGGCAGTTGAACAAGGGCGGCGGCGGGGCGTGGAGCCGGAATCCGTCGACGGGTTCGTGGCGGGTGACGGGGTTGGACGTGGCGGGGGCGCCGCCGATCCGGCTGGCTGCGGATGGGAGCTACGAGTGGATCATCAACAACACGGAGACGATCCGCGGGCGGTGGCGCGCGGCGCAGCAGAACGAGTTGAAGTACGGGTATGACCGCAAGGGCACGGTGATGCTGATTGAGCGGGGGGAGTTTGGGCAGAACTGGCTGGTGACGCGGGAGCTGGTGGGGACGGCAGACGGGCGGGACCGGATTGTGCTGGAGAGTCCGGACGGGTTGACGTACCGGGGGAACCGGGTGGGGAATGGGGCTGTTGGCGGTGGTGGGACGGTGGCCGCGGGCAGTTCCGTG
>CANIFK010000552.1 GCA_947466555.1 Acidobacteriota bacterium
CATCACGGCAAATGCAAAGAAAGAAGCGGTGACTAAAGATCGTGCGAGCATCACTAACTAGGATAACAACACACACCAAAACTAGGCGCGCGCGACTCGCCGCACCCGAACTTCGGGCACAACGCGTCGCGCGCGCAGATCCTCACAGGAGGCGGGAACTGGTCCGTTACTGGGCCATTGCCGGCGTCCTGCGAGACTCGGGGGAGAGTGGCGGAACCTGTTGGTGCGGATGGAACTTCACCGAAACGAGCTTGGACACGCCCGGTTCCTCCATCGTCACACCGTAGAGCGTCTGGGCCGCTTCCATCGTGCGCTTTGCGTGCGTGATCACGATGAACTGCGTCTCCGACGCCATTTCCTTTAACAACCGCGCCAGACGGCCCGTATTGGCCTCGTCCAGCGGGGCGTCCACTTCGTCGAGAATACAGAAGGGGCTGGGCTGATATTTGAAGATGGCCATCAACAGCGCCATCGCCGTCAGCGATTTCTCACCACCCGACAGCAGCAACACGTTCTGCAGCCGCTTGCCCGGGGGCGATGCGATCATTTCAATGCCGCTCTCGCCGATATTGGTTTCATCGGTAAGCCGCATCTCGGCGTGACCGCCGCCGAATAGGGTCTTGAAGATCTCTTTGAACTGCGCGTTGACGGCTTCAAAGGCCTCCGCGAAGCGCTTCCGAGACTCCACGTCGATCTCCTGAATCGCCTTTTCCGTATCCCGGATCGAGTCCAGCAAATCCTGCCGCTGCGTGTTCAGGAAGTTGTAGCGCAGCTCGGATTCCTTGTACTCTTCCAGCGCCTGCGGATTCACAGCGCCCAGCGCCTCAATCCGTCCACGCACTTCCATGTACTTGGCGTCCAGCTCGTTCAACGCCATTTCGTCCAGCTCCGGATCGCCTTCCTGCACCAGCTCGCTCGCCAGCGCGCCCAGGTCTTTCCGAGCGTTTTCGTCGAGGTGCTTCAGGTCGGACTGCAACTGCACCAGATGGATCTCAATCTGCGTCCGCCGGTCCTGCGCCTCCTGCACCGCAATGCGATTGGCCTTCAGCGATTCGTCGCTCGCCGCCAACTGCAACCGCATCTCCTGGTCCTTCTGCGCGGCCACCTGCACGAGCCCCTGCAACCGCAGAATCTCTTCCTGCAGCAGGTTCACCGTCGCGTCCAGCTCCATGTTGTCGTTCAACAGCCGCGTGCGGTCCAGGCCCAGCCGTTCCAGCTCCGCCGCTACAGCGCCGCGCCGCCGCGTCAGCTCACCAATCTGAGCCTCCAGCCGCTGCCGCGCCGCCGCTTCACTGCGCTGCCGTTCGTCGAGCGATGCCAACTGCACTCGCAACACCGAGTGCTCTTCCGACACGCGCTGCACAGACTCCCGCAGCAGATCCAGCTCGCCGCGACCGCTCTCCAGCTCTTTTTCTTTGAGAGACTTCGCTTCTTCCTTCTCCGCGTGCAGCCGTTGCTTTTCGTCCTTCTGTCCGGCCGACCGTTGCGCATCCCGTTCCAGCCGTTCCAGTTCCAGACGGGCCGCCGACAGGCGCGCGTTCGACCGGTTGGTCTCCTCGCCCATCCGCCGCATTTCGTGGTCCAGCGCCAGCGCTTCTTTTTCTTCCCGCTGCTGCTGCTGACGAACTTTTTCCAGTTCCTCGCTCAGCGTCTGGATCGAAAATTCCAACTCGCCGATCTGCTCCTGCGTGCCTTCAAACGCGCGCTGCTTGGCCGTCACCGTGCCCATCAGCTCGCGCAGTTCGCGCTTCAGCGCCAGCGGGCCGGAGCCCGTCTTGCGCCCGCCGCTCACCGCGTGGCCGTGGTAGCAAACGCCATCGGGCAACAGGAAGAAGATGTCCGGATACTGCCCGGCCAGCCGCTGCGCCGCCGCGCGGTCCTGCACCAGGTAGCAACGCGACAAACGCGGCAACAGCTCCGCCGGCGCCTTCGTCAACCCGTTGGTCATCTTCAGGTAGTTGCTCAACCGCCCAATAATGCCCGTCTCCGGCCCGATCGGCGGCTCCTGCGTCAACGCATCGGCATACTTATCGTCCAGCTCCGGATGCACCAGGAACGTCGCGCGCCCGTCCAGGTCGCCGCGCATCAGGTCGATGCCGCTATCGGCCTGCGACCAATCTTTCACGACAACGTATTCCAGCTCTTCGTGCAGGAACTCTTCCGCCGCTTTTTCAAACTGCGTGTCCACTTCAATGAAGTCCGCCAGCACGCCCGAAGGCTGAATCGCATTCGCCTGCCCGCGCTCCACGGCCGTAAACAGCCGCTTCACCGATTCGGTCGTATACGCGCGATGATTCAGAATCTCTTCCAGCGAATCCTTCCGCGCCTTCAGCCGCGAAAGCTCCGCACGCACCGCCTCCAACTGCCGCCGCGCTTCACCCAGCGAGGACTTCCGCCCCTGCAGGTCTTCCTCCACGCGCTTCTTGTTGTCGGCCAGCGACTCCAACTGCATCTGCCGGTCGGCCAGCTTCGCCTGCAGCTGTTCCCGCGTCTCGGTCAAACGCGCCAGGTCCGCCGACGCGCCCTCTTCGTCACGCCGCAACCGCTGCCGGTCACGCTCGTTCGAAGCCAGGTACTCTTCAATCTGCGCCAGCTGGTTCCGCATCGTCGAGGCTTCGCCCAACAATCGCAGCACCTGCTGCCGGGCCTGTTCCAAGCCCTGCTCGCGCATCCGCAACTGCCCCTGCAACTGCTCGCGCTCTTCGTTCTTGGAGCGCAGCCGGTCGCGCGCATCGTTGGCGTTGGCCGAAGCTTCCTCGAGCGACAACCGGTGCCGTTCCACATCGGCTTCCAACGCCGCCAGCCGCTTCTCCACTTCCTGCGATTCGTTCTCGCCGCCCGCCAGACGCTGCTCGATCGATTGCACTTGCTGCGACTGGCTATTCAAGCGCCCACGCGTCCGCTCGGCTTCAATCTGCAGTTCGGCCAGCTCTTTCCGCTGCGCCGTCAACCCTTCTTCGTGCGCATAGCAGGTCTGCTGCAACGCCGTATATTCGGCCTCTTTGGTGCGCAGTTCCCCGCCCAGCGTTTCAAAGGACGACGCCGCTTGCGTCATCTCAATGGCGGCTTTGGAAGCCTCCCGCTCCAGGGTCTTGTACTTGCCGGCCAGCAACAGGCGGAGGTGGGTCACCATCTCCTCGCGCAGCTTCACGTAGCGCTCGGCCTTGGCAGCCTGCCGCTTCAGCGAATTCACCTGCCGCGTCACTTCTTCCAGAATGTCGAACACGCGCGTCAGGTTTTGCTTCGCGCCTTCCAGCTTGGCTTCCGCCAAACGGCGCTTCGTCTTGAAGCGAGTAATGCCCGCCGCTTCTTCAATCACCGCGCGCCGGTCCTGCGGCCGCGAGCTCAGAATCTGCCCGATGCGCCCCTGCTCAATAATCGCGTACGATTCCGGGCCCAAGCCCGTGCCCATGAAGATGTCCTGGATGTCGCGCAACCGCGCCGACTTCCCGTCAATCAGATATTCGCTCTCGCCCGAACGGTACAGACGGCGCGTCACCGTAATCTCGTGCCGCTTCTCGCGCTGCGAATGCTCGGCCTTCGCCGTCGCCACCGCTTCCGACTCGCCCTCCACCGGTTCCGGTAACTTCATCGCCGGCAACGCCACTTCATACGAGGGGTCAACCAGCGTCATCGTCACCGACGCCATTCCGACCGGCTTGCGGTCCCGCGTGCCGGCGAAGATGACATCTTCCATCCGGGCTCCGCGCAGGCTCTTGGCACTCTGCTCGCCAAGCACCCAGCTGATCGCATCGCTCAGGTTGGACTTGCCGCAGCCATTCGGCCCAACAACGGCAGCCACACCCACCCCGTTAAAACGGAGCTCCTGGCGGTCAGCAAAGGATTTAAAGCCTTGGATTTCAACGCGCTTAAGTTTTAGCAACGCGAGGGTCCCCTCATACAAAATTTTCACTACAGCTACTGCTGTAATGCTCGGGGGGGAATCTCAATACTACGGGCATTTGGGAGGAATTGCAAGAAGCAGAACCACAGCCCAAGGTATGCCTTTTCCCGCAACCGCTATATATAGTGTAGCGCCTTTCCAGCGCCACTACCGCGGAATCAGATTTCTGTGCCTTTCCTGTGCAAAACTTTCCACCCCTCGCCAAGCGGTTTCACGGTCGCGCAGAACGGCGCGCCGTCGTTGGCTTTCCCGGCAAATTGCGCGGCCAGATGGTCGCCATCGGGCAGGTCCATCAACGGAATCTTCGCCCGTCGCCGCCCCACGTCGCTCACGCTGCAAACATACAGGAACCGCCCCGCCGGCGGCCCCATGGCGAACATCCCGCTCACTTTTCCCGCCTCGTCCCGCTCAATCGGAACTGTGAACACAATCGGGTCGCCGGTCGAAACCACGTTCTGGTGCAATGCATTCTTCTTGTCCTGCAAACAGAACAAGGCCCGCTCCGGTGGGTCGATCAAAGTAATCTGCAATGTGATCAGCATCAGTTCGGCACCATTTGAATCCTCTCCCGAGTCA
>CANIFK010000553.1 GCA_947466555.1 Acidobacteriota bacterium
CGTCGCATAGATCTGCAAAGTCACTCCCGCCGGTTCCACCACCCGCAACGCCAGCCGTTTCCCGTCCCGCAACAACGTCGCCCGGCCTGCCCCGTCAATCTTCACCTCCGCCCGCGTCACCATCGCCCATCGCACCGTCGCGGCCTTATCCGCGAGCGCCGCAAAATCATCCGTAATCACGACACCGCGATCCGCCCCCAACGCCACCTTCCGCCGCGCCGAAGCCAATTGCCCTGCATACGTCTCCCGCAAATCGACAACACTCCCACCCGCCCCGCTCTCCACAATCTTCGCGTGTCCGTCAAACCGCTGCCGCGCCCCATCCACCGTCAAAACGTTATGCGCCCCCGCGCTTAGCCGGAACACATTCCACCGCGGCGCGTCTTGCCCCCGGCTCCACAAATCCACCCCCTTCGTCTCCAGCGAATTGTAGTCCTGCATGCCCAAGTCATCGGCCCACCGCACGCCATCGGCGTCCATCACGAACGAGCCAATATCCATATGCGCGTGGTTCGTCGAAGGCGACCCGCCCTTCACCGCCACAAACGTCGCCCCGCCATCCCAGCCTGTCCGATGCATCGCCACCGGCGTCACCCCACGCCCCACCCAATGCAAAGGCGGCGCAGCCGCAGCAGGCTGCCCCATCCCCGGTTTCATCCACAGCGCCAGAAACGGGTCCATCCGGTCGTGCGACAGTCGCCCCTTCTCCAACTTCTGCATCTCCGTAAACAATAACTTCGAATCCCCGCGAGCCCCAGCCAGCCAGAACATCGCCGGCTGCAACCCGCCCTCCCGCGCCCCGGCGTCCGAGTAATTAAACGGCAACCCCGTCGGCCCAAACACATGCAGCATGTAGTCCGCGGTAGCCAGAAAACCCGGCTGCGCCGTCAATCCAAAATCCGTCCCCAACGTCGATTGCAACGCCGCCAACAGCATCACATTGAACGTAGTCCCATACCCCCAATACGAAACACCCTCGGGATAGGCGCCATCCGGCCCATACTCATGCATCGCCAGCGGCACCGTGTTCACCGCCCGCGCAATCAGCTCCGCCGCCAACGCCGGCTCGCTATCCGCCACCGCCAGCGCGCCCACCGTCAACCCGGCATTACAAACCTGATTCCAGTTATGCACCGCCTTCGTCCAGCTATGCGCCGCCCGCCCCGGCCGCAGCCCCTTGGTCACAATCGCGTTCCGCACCAACCCTCGCGTGTCCTCATCCAACGCCCCATAAAACCAGTCATACCCAATCCCCATCGCCGCCGTCATCTCCGCCACATCCAGAAAATGCGAAGGGTTCCAATCGCTAAAACCAGCCACCGCCACCATCTCCGCCCGCGCCCGCTCAAAGTATTTGCGATCCCCGGTCATCCGCCACGCAAAGCCCAAATGGAGCATCCGGCCCAGCGCCGTCCGCGACTTGTCCAGCAACCGCCGCCCAATCAAAACCCGCTCCACCGGAGTCAGCGAAATCATCCGGTCCGCCTCGGCAATCAGCCCGGCATGCAACCGTGCCCGCACCGGATCGGAAGCGGCCAGCTTCCGTAGCGCCCCCTCCCCTCCAGCCTGCAAAAACAATCGAGGATGAGCAGGAGGCAACTGAGCCAGGCGGCGAGCGACGTCCGGAGTTTCAACGGCGCCAGCAACCAGCGCAGCCGCCAGCAACAGTGCCGGACAGAGCGCGGTCTTCATAGCCGCAGTATATGCCTCCCTCCAGCAAACGCAACCGGGGTGTCGAATCCCACGATACTCGCAACCCTGGAACTCCAAGTGATTGTCTGACGCCGAAGACATCTCCCACGCAGCGCCACCCCTCTCCGGGGACATACGTGCCGTAGGCCGTGTGTCCCCAAAACCCGAACTCGCCCGCAACCGCGCCAGGCAAATTCCCAATTACACCACCGCCACCCGGCCCCGATCCCGATAAATCTCCGCCACAAATCGCTCCGTCTCTGCATCAGGAGCCGGATCCACCGCCAACAGCACATCGTCGAACGAAAAGGGCTTGGGCCCCATGAGCGTCGGCGCATACCCTGACGCCAACAGATTCTTCACTTCGTCACTCATTTGCTCCCACCTCCTCCAACGTATCCGCCAACACAAAATCATCAAAATAAATCGAATCCACCCCCGCCGCATGCGGGCTCCGATGAATCCCCGGCTGGCAGAAATACACGCTCTCCGCCCCCTTCGTCTTCACCCGCTTATCCAGCACCAACGCCCCGTCAAACCACAACCGCACATTCCCCTTTTCCCCATCCTCGGACCAGTGAATATGCATCGCCAACCGGTGCCATTTCCCCGTCGCGAACTCCGCCTCCCACAACGTCCCGTTCCGCCCCAGATTCCCCGTCCCATACTTAATCACCGTCCCCCCGCCCGCCTTCGGCTCCACCCACCACGTCATCACGTTGTTATAACGAGGCGGCGGATTCCCCTCCCAATAGAAAAAGTTGTCCCGCTCCTTCGCCCCCTCCGCCATATACAGCGAAAACGCCATATAGGTGTCGGACCCCTCCTCCACCGTCACCCGCGGCCCGCCCAACTGCACCCGCAACTGCCGGTCGTTAAACACATCATCGCCGTGAATCGTAAACTTCCCCGAATACTTGCCCGACGCTGCCACCTCGCTCACCACCTGCACATTCCGCGCCGTCGCGTTTTGCCCGCGCGTCCCCGTCCCCGCCCATTCGCTCAAATCCCCCGTCTCAAACCCCGCCCGGAACAGCACCTTCCCCGCCAACGGCGCCATCACCAAACAAACCACCAAAATCAATCGAATCACGCGAATTTCTCCCGGCTCCAAGTGTGCCACAACCTCCCTGCTATCCTGCGTTACGTGCTGCTCCGTGTCGACAATCTCTCCAAACGCTTTGGGCAGATCACCGCGCTCGAAAACGTCAGCTTCGAAATCCGCGCCGGCGAACTCCTCGGCCTCATCGGTCCCAACGGCGCCGGCAAGTCCACCCTCTTCGAATGTCTCGCCGGCCTCCTCCCCGCCGACTCCGGCACCATCACCGCCCCCGAATCCCTCTTCTACATCCCCGATGGCATCGCCCCCTGGCCCGCCCAACCCCTCTCCTGGGCTCTCCAATTCGCCATCGATTATTTTGGTGGCAACCCCGCCCTCCTTCCCGAACTCACCGCCCAACTCGACCTCGCCCCCTTCCTCGCCCAACCCATCGGCGCCCTCTCAAAGGGCCAGCGCAAACGCGGCCTCCTCGCCCTCGGCCTCCTCACCCCGCAACCCCTGCTCATGATCGACGAACCCTTCGACGGCCTCGATCTCCGCCAGATGCGCGACGTCGCCGCCGTCCTCAAAACCCACGCCGCCCGCGGCCGCACCCTCTTTCTCTCCATTCATCAAATTGCCGACGCCGCCCGCTTCTGCGACCGCTTCATTCTCCTAAGCAACGGCCGCGTTCGAGCCCAATGCACCCTCGCCGAACTCGCCACCGCCCCGGGCCAGACCCTCGAGGAGGTCTTCCTTGCCCTCACCTAGCCGCGCCCTTCTCCACAAGGAATGGCGCGAACTCCTCGCCTCCCGCGCCTGGTGGCTCCTGCTGCTTCTCATCGGCCCGCTCACCGGCATGTCCTTCATCGCCGCCGTCAATACTTACTCGGAAGTCTCCGCTGCCGCCGGCGAAACCCTCACACCCCTCTCCGGCATCTGGGCCCCCACCGGCAGCGCCTGCGAACTCGTCGCCGTCTTCCTCCTCCCCTTCGTCGTCATCCGCATCGTCGGTGCCGACCGCCAATCCGGCGCCCTCAAGCTCGAACTCCAACGCCCCCAATCCCCCCTCACCCGCATCGCCGCCAAATCCGCCATCGCCCTCGCCGGCTGGGCCGTCGCCCTGCTCCCGCTCCTCGCCGCCGCCGCCCTCTGGCGCAGCTACAGCGGCCACATCCATCCGCCCGATCTCCTCGTCCTCCTCACCGGCCACCTGCTCAACGGCGGCCTCACCATCGCCCTTGCCGCCGCCGCCGCGTCTCTCGCTGAACACCCCTCCACCGCCGCCATCCTCACCCTCTCGGTCACCGTCGGCACCTGGATCATCACCTTCTTCGCCGCCCTCCGCGGCGGCCTCTGGGAACGCATCGCCGCCTACACTCCCGCCGCCGTCGTCGCCGAATTCCAACACGGCCTCCTCTCCCTCCCCACCCTCCTCGTCACCTGCACGCTCATCCTCTCCGGCCTCACCCTCGCCGCCCTTTGGCAGCCCCTCGGCACCCGCACCAGCCGCAAGCTCCAACAATCCGCGGCCCTCGGCCTAGTAACCGCCCTCGCCCTCTTCCTCGCCGCCCAAACCCATCAAAGCTGGGACCTCTCCGAGAACCTCGCCAACTCCTTCCCCCTCGCCGATGAACTCGCCCTCCGCTCCCTCCCGCAGCCCCTCAAAATCACCGCCCGCCTCGCCCCCGAAGATGGCCGCCGCGTCGATCTCGAACGCAGCGCCTTCTCCAAACTCCGCCGCC
>CANIFK010000554.1 GCA_947466555.1 Acidobacteriota bacterium
ACCGCCCCCTCCCGCAGCCGCGCCAAACACTGCTCCCCGTCCTCGGCCACCACAGTCCGGCAACCCGATTTCTCCAACATCTTCCGCGCCACCATCCGGTTCACCGCGTTGTCCTCCACCACCATCACCGTGAATCCCGCCAACTCTGGCGTCGCCTCCGCCCCCGCCGGTTCTTCCCACTCCAACGCATACCCAAACGGAATCTCCACCCAGAAAAGACTGCCTTCCCCCGGCCAGCTCTCCCCGCCAATCCGCCCACCCATCAGCCCCACCAGCTCCCGCGAAATCGCCAACCCCAACCCCGTCCCCCCAAACCGCCGCGCCGATGAGTCGTCCACCTGCACAAACGGCTCGAAAATCCGCTTCATCATCTCCGCCGCAATCCCAATCCCCGTGTCCCGCACCTCCACCCGGACAGTCGTCACCGACTCCTTCCGCCCCACCTCCGTCATCACAATCCGCACCTCCCCCTCCAGCGTGAACTTCAACGCGTTCGAAGTCAGATTGATCAACACCTGCCGCAGCCGGTCGCAATCCCCCACCAAACACGCCGGCACCGCCTCGCCAAAGCTCCAGCGCAACGCGATCCCCGCCTCCTCCGCCCGCCCCGTCAGCAGCGTGCCCACCCGTTCCAACTCCTTCCTCGGCGAAAACCGCACCGTCGAAATCTTCAACTTCCCCGCGTCCACCTGCGAAATGTCCAGCAAATCGTTCAACACCGTCAGCAACGACCGCGCCGACCCCTCCGCCAACTCCGCCGTCTCCCGCTGCCCCTCGTCCAGCTCCGTCCCCTGCAACACCTGCAACAGACCCAACACCCCATTCATCGGCGTCCGCAACTCGTGGCTCATATTCGCAATGAACCGGCTCTTCATCGCCTGCGCCTCGTGTGCTTTTTCCAACGCCAGTCGCAACTCCGCCTCCGCCCGTTGCCTCCGCAAATTACTCCGCACCAACCCCACAATCACCGCCAGCTGAAACGCCCCAAACAACACCCCGCCCGCAATCCACGGCCAATACTCCCGCCACGTCCCCGCCGGCCGGTTCAGCACCGTCGACCGCTCCGGCAGCCGGCTCTCCGCAATGCCCCATCGCTGCATCTCCCCGTAGTCAAACAGGTAGTCAATGCCGCCTTCCTTCGCTATCGGAATCGTCTCCGGCCGCGTCCCGCCCAGAATTCGCAGCGCCATCGCCGTCGCCACGCGGGCATGTGGATACCCGCGATTCGGCGTGCCCATCAACACCCCGTGCCCCACCTCGCTCACCGCCACGCCAATCACTGGTGCCGTCGAAGCGTTCGCAATCGCCAACTCTCCGCCCTCCGGCCCCAGGTACGTGGCGTCCCGGTCCTCCCGTAGTTGCGTCAACAGCAACACGCCGTCTCCCGGAATACGCGCCACAGCCTTCCGGATCTCCGCCACCGGTAACACCCCGCCGTCCAGCTCGTGAAACACGGTGCCGTCTCCCGCCGTCGCCTGCGCCTCCCGGAACGTTCGTCCCATCGCCCCCCCGAACGGCGATCGGTCGTGGGCCATGTAGACCTGCTTGATCCCTGGCCGGATCTGTTTCGCCAGTGCCAGAATCTGATCGGCGTGAAATACCTCGATCAGTCCCGTAAACCGCTCCCGCGGCAATGCCTCCGCCATCCCCATTTCGCTCAACCCGCAAAACACCACCGGCGTCGATGCAAACAACCCCCCGCTTCGACGCGCCAGAAAATCCACTGCCTCGTCATCGGAAGCCATGATCAGGTCAATCTTCCGCTGCCCGTACTTCCGCGCCAACTCCTCGCGCACCCGCACCGCATTCTCCGGATACCTCTCCCGCCGTGCGTCCAAAAACTCGAACCACAGGTTGTACTCGCCCGCCTCGCCAAACGCCGTCCGGATGCCGCGGGAAACCTCGTCCGTCCAGTCGTAACCGACCCGGTAGGAGTGGAGAATCAATATCTCTTTCGGCGCCGCGCTTGCTGCTAGGCAGCACAAGAGCGTCGCGCAAAAAATGCGTCGCATTAAGGTTCTCTAAGTAGAAAGTGTGCGCGCAGTCTATCTCATTCACACCCCTCTTTGGGGAACTATTTTCCCGGCGTATACCTCCGCTCCGCATGCGCCTTCCACTGCTCCGGATAGAAGTAAACCTCCCGCAAATCGCCCTTGCTGTACCGCTCCGCCTGATCGTTAAAATGTTTCGACGCCGGGTCCCCGCTCTCCCCGCCCGCCGTCACCGCCACAGCCTTCACCCGAGGCCCAAACTCAACCACCGCCACAAAGCTGTTCCCGCTCGTCCCGTACCACTTCTTGGTCCCCGGATACGCCCGCGCCCCGAACGACGCCAGCGATCCCCACGTCGCCGACGGAAACCCCACCGCCACGCTAGGCTTCGCATCCGAAAACGGCTGCAGAATCGCCCCGTTAATCCGCTGGAACCGGTTAATCTCCCCCCACGGCGTCTCCCACTTTCCAAAGTCCGCCGCCAGCTTATCGGAAGCCTTCGCCAGGCTCTCCAACAGCTCCGTCCCCGTCGCCTCCCGCTCCGTCCAATCCGCCAGCGCAAGGGAGATCCCCCGCCGGCCCCGCAACGCATCGCCATAGAAAATCGCCAGCGACGTCGCCACCGAATCCACGCTCCACCGCAAGTCCCACTTCCGCAACACCGCCACCTGCCCCGCCAGCCGCGCCTTCATCGGGTCGCCCGCCGCCAGCCCATCCCACGCCCGCACCACCGCCGGAATCGGCTTCTCAAACCAGGGCAGATACGTGTCGTAGGCGGCCGCCAACAACGACGGAATCGTAAACCCCTTCACCCCATCCAGCACCCGGATCGCATGCAGTCCCCGTGCCGACTCCTCCCCCGTCTCCACATAAGCCGGAAAATCTGACTTTTTCGGACTGCTCGCCCCCGCCGCCGACCACGGCGAGTTATTCGCGTTATACAGCCACCCGCTCCCCGGATTCTTGAAGGAGGGCAAATCCCCCAACGCATGCAGCCCCTTCCAATCGGTGTCCGGATTCGCCCCATCCACCGGCTTCGTCCAGTCAAACCGCGTATCCCGCCGAGGTAAAAAGTTCCCATGAAAATACGCGATCGTGCCATCCGCATCGGCGTAGATCGTGTTATTCGATGAGTTCGTTTTCAACTCCATCGTCTTCGTAAACTCCGCGTAGTTCCGCGCCTTCGTTCGCGAGTACGACTGTGTCAACGCCGCCACCGGGCTCTCCATCAAACGAACCGAAACCCACTTCCCGTCCTGCGCCCGGACCACCGGGCCGTGGTGCGTCCGAAACACAGTGAACCGCCGGGACGCCATCCCAGCCCCGGAGCGATAACGGACCTCGATCTCGCTCTCCACCACCGGCCGCTTCTCCGTCCCAAACTGATAAACGTAGCTCCCCTTGCTCCCCGTAACGGTCTCCAGATATTCATCAATCACATCAATGCCGCTCGTCGTGTGCATCCAACCCACCCGGTCATTGAATCCCTGGTACAGGAAGAACTGGCCCCACGTCGCCGCGCCATAGGCATTCAGGCCCTCGTCACTCACCATCTGCAGTTCCGAGCGGAAGAAGAACGAGGTATGCGGATTAATCAGCAACAGCGCCCGTCCACCCGCGGTATTCGCCGGTGCGATCGCAATTCCATTGGAACCCCTCGGTTCCCGGTCCACCGGCTCCACCGAAGCCCGTTTCACGCCGGTATAAAACTCCTCCAACCGGTCCAACCGCACCCGCTCAATATCCCCGCCAATACTGCCCTCAGTAAAGCTCAGTGCCATCCAAGGCTCAAACCGAGTCAACACCCGCGGCCGAACGGCCGGATGTGTAGCCAAATAGAAATTCAGCCCGTCCGCCCAAGCCACCATCAACTTCTGCAGCCACGCGGGACTCTCCCCAAACAGCTTCTGCAACTGTGCCGGCTGAATGAACAACTTCATCCGCAAGTCCTGAATGATTTTGCCTTCCCCCTCCGCCTCCGCCATCCGTCCAAGGGAGGTCAGGTAGTTGACCTCAATGCGGTTAAAATCGTCCTCCGCCTGGGCGTAGACCATGCCAAACACAGCATCGGCATCGGTTTTACCGTGGATGTGGGCAATGCCCCAGTGATCACGAACGATGGTGATCGAATCGGCCTGCTTACGCCAGCGGGCCATCTCATTCTTCGAAGCGGGTTGCGCGGACAGGGCGACCCCGAGTGCCAAAACAAAACCAAAAAGACGCATTCGGAATCCTCTCCGCTACTCTCTCACAAAAGCAACAGAACGGAAAAAACGCCCCTGTGGAAAAGTCAGTCACAAGGGAAATGACTTTATTTGCAAACCAACAACCCCAATCCGTGCAATCACCTACAGCCGAATCCAAAAGTCGAGAGCCGCCGGTTACTAGTCAAACACCCCATAGCCTAAAACTATGGGACTGCAAAACCATTCCATTCGACGCGCCGAATCCGCCCGGATCAACGGCGCCAAGAGCCA
>CANIFK010000555.1 GCA_947466555.1 Acidobacteriota bacterium
ATGCTCCTGGCTCATCGACGTATCAACCAACAGCCCCAGGGTCAGCGGCAACTCGCCCTGCCGCGAAAAATACGAAATCGTCTGCGGCCGGCCCTGCTCCAGAAGCACGAAGTCGTCCTTCGTCAAATCTCCAATAATTGCGCCTTTTTTGTCGCGCACGGAGGCCAGCACATTCACCACGCGCACGTCCGTCTTAAACTGCGCGAACGCGCTCACAGAACCAGCCAGCAACGCTCTTCGGGAGATCACTCTCCCACCCTACTACGCTACGCCGCCACCTGCGCGCCCAGTTCCTTTACAAGGCTCGACACGAACGACTTCGCGTCGCCGAACAGCATCAGCGTCTTGTCCATGTAGTAGAGCTCGTTGTCGATACCGGCAAACCCGGCCGCCATGCCGCGCTTGATGATCATCACCGTCCGCGCCTGGTCCACTTCCAGAATCGGCATGCCCGCAATCGGGCTCGTCGGATCGTTCTTCGCCGCCGGGTTCACGACGTCGTTGGCGCCAATCACCAGCGCCACATCGCACATCGGAAACTCGCCGTTGATCTCGTCCATTTCCACCATCTTGTCGTAAGGAATGTCCGCCTCAGCCAGCAGCACATTCATGTGCCCCGGCATGCGCCCGGCCACGGGATGGATCGCAAACCGCACATCCACGCCGCGCTTGCTCAGGATGTCGTACATCTCCCGCAGCTTGTGCTGCGCCTGCGCCACCGCCAGCCCATAGCCTGGTACGATGATCACCGATCGCGCCGCGTCCAGAATCGACGCCGCCTCTTCCGGCGAAGCCGACCGCACCGGCCGCTGCTCCACCTCGCCCTTCGCCGACGTCTGCAACGTGCCAAACGCCCCGAACAGCACATTCGTGAATGAGCGGTTCATCGCCCGGCACATGATGATCGAAAGAATCAGCCCCGACGATCCATCCAGCGCGCCCGCCACAATCAGCAGCTTATTGTCGAACGCAAATCCCATCGCGCTCGCCGACAAGCCGGCATACGAGTTCAACAGCGCGATCACCGTCGGCATATCCGCGCCGCCAATCGGCATAATCAGCAACACGCCAAACAGCAGTGAAAAGCCCACAAAAAATGGGAAAATCGCCGTCGGATCAACGGTCTGGTTCATCGCCACGCCCAGCGCCATCGCAATCGCCAGCACGCTCAGGTTCGCAATGTTCTGCCCGCGATAGGTCATTGGCCGTCCCGGCAACAACTCCTGCAATTTCCCAAACGCCACCAGACTCGCCGTAAACGTCACATAGCCCAGCAGCATTTCCACCGTCAGCGCTACCAGCGTAAACCCATGCGGGTGCGCTTCAAACAACTCCGCCGTCCCAATCAGCGCCGCCGCCAACGCCCCAAACGCCTGCGCAATCGCCGTCCGCTGTGGCACCGCCGTCATCGGCATCTTCAATGCCAGCGGCGCGCCAATCGCCGCGCCCACCAGGAACGCCAGCATGATCCAGTGATACTCCACCACCTCAAACCGCAGCAGTGTCCCCACCACCGCCAGCAACATCCCCGTCTCGCCCGCCCAAACGCCACGCCGCGCCGTCGCCGGAGAATTCATCCATTTCAGCGCCAGAATATACAGCGCCGCCGCAAAAAGATACAGGATTGGATAGAGAATCTCGGTCATCTCTCCCCCCGTTTCTTGAACATCTTCAACGTACGGTCCGTAATCAAATAACCGCCCACGGCGTTGATCGTCGATGCCGTCACCGCCAGGCATCCCAACACCTTCGCCAGTGTCGAAGCGTCTTTATGCCCGGCCACCAGAATCGCCCCCACCACCGCGATCGAAGAGATCGCGTTCGTCAACGACATCAGCGGCGTGTGCAACAGCGGAGAAACCCGGCGAATCAGTTCAAAACCAAGAAATGCGGCCAACAAAAAGATCCATAAACCGACTTCGTATGAGTGCATGATTACCCTCCCACCAATTCCGGCGCGATCAGTTCAGCCACCTTCGCGTGAACCGTCTGGCCCTGATGCGTCACCAACGTCTCGCGTGTAATCTCCTCCTTCACGTCCAGTTCAATGGCGCCCTTCGGCGCCAGGTGCTGCAGAAACGTCGCCACGTTCTTCGCGTACATCTGGCTCGCATGATAGGCCGCTTCTGACGGCAGATTCGTCATCCCCAGAATCGTCACGCCGCCCACAACCACCGTCTCCCCCGCCCGCGTCAATTCGCAGTTCCCGCCCCGCTCGGCGGCCATGTCCACGATCACCGCGCCCGGATGCATCGCATGCACCATCTCGGCCGTAATCAGAATCGGAGCCTTCTTCCCCGGCACCGCCGCCGTCGTGATCACCACGTCCTGCTCCCGCAGCACGCTCGTCAATAACTCCCGCTGCCGCCGGTAGAACTCCTCGTCCATCGCCTTCGCATAGCCCCCGCTGCCCTCGGCCGATTTCGCCTCCAGCGCCAACGAAACGAACTTCGCGCCCACGCTCTCGGCCTGCTCCTTCGCCGCCGCGCGCACGTCATAAGCACTGCAAACAGCGCCCAACCGCTTCGCCGTCGCCAGCGCCTGCAACCCAGCCACGCCGACGCCCAACACGAACACCTTCGCCGGTACAATCGTCCCCGCCGCCGTCGTCAGCATCGGGAACATCCGCGCCGAAGCCTGCGCCCCGGCCAGCACCGCGCGATACCCGGCCACCGTCGCCATCGACGACAACACGTCCATCGCCTGCGCCCGTGTAATGCGCGGAATCAATTCCATCGCGAACAGCGTCACCCCTGCCTTCGCCATCGCCGCCACGCTCTCCAGCGCCGACAATGGCTCCGCCATCCCAATCACAATCTGCCCGCTCCGCAGCAGTGGCAAATCGGCCTTACCCGCCTCGGGGTTGGCGCCGAGCGTCCGCACGTGCAGAACAACATCCGCCTGCGCAAACAGCTCGGCGCGCTCCACAATGACGGCGCCCTTGGCTTCATACTCCGAATCCGGAAATCCAGCGGCCTCGCCAGCGCCGCGCTCAATCAGGAATTGCATCCCGGCCTTTGCCAGCCGGTCAAATCCGCCGGGTGTCATCGCAACTCGGCGCTCTAGAGGAAATGTTTCCTTGGGAACTCCAACGGTCAAGCCCACTTGGTTTCTCGCCCCCTTCATTAAACTGCCCTAAGTGTATGCCTCTCGCGCCGCAAACGCATCCGGTATCTATAACGGCGCCAGCCCCGCCACAGCGATATACTGAGAAATTACCCAGCCCCCGTCGCGCCGCCATTCGCTCCCTGCCTGAGCCACCCGGAGCCCCCCATGACAATCACCCGGCGCGCGCTGTTCGCAGCCGCCGCTCTCCCGCTCAAGGCCAATACCCTCGCCCCCGGTTCCCTGCGCTTCAGGTGGAACTACGGCTCCATCTGCGCCGCGCGCAACCGCGACCCGCGCATCCAGGTCATCGCCTACAACCCCTCCACCATCGTCATGCGCCAGAACGTCACCGTGCATTGGGAGGCCCCGTTCACCTATCTCCTCGCCGGCACCGAAAAGGCCCTGTTAATCGACACCGGAGCCACACCCGAGCCCAACTACTACCCTCTCCGCACCACCATCGAAGGTCTCCTCTCCAACCTCCGCAATCTCCCGCTCTCCATCGTCCACACCTCCGCCGAAGACATCGCCTTGAACCAGGGCGTCTCCCAATTCAAAGGCCGGCCCAACACCACCGTCCTCACCAAGCCCACAACGTTCGACCTCGGCAACCGCGTCATCACCGTCATCCCCACCCCCGGCGCCCACAAAGACGGCCTCACCTTCTACGACCGCCACACCGGCCTCCTCTTCACCGGCGATCTCCTCTTCCCCGGCCGCATCCATATCTCCAACGACGCCGACTACATCCGCTCCCTCGAAACGCTCGAAGCCTTCGTCAAGTCCAACCCCGTCCGCTGGCTCCTCGGCGCTCACATCGAGATGACCGCCGTCCCCGGCATCCACTACCCCATGCGGACCAACTTCAAACCCAACGAGCGCGCGCTCCAACTCGAACCCGAAGCCATCGGCGAAGCGCTCCAACACGCCCGCCGCATCCAAGGCAAATCGGAAGTCGCCATCCGCGCCGAGTTCCACCTGCTCAACCGCGTCGGAGTCGACCACCGTGGCGATTGGCCCGCCGACCTGCCACCCGTCCCCGTCGCGCCCTTCAACCTCCGGTAAACCAACATGCCCACCGACTTCGCCAAAGGCACCTTCCCCGCCAAATGGATCCACGGATCCAAGTCTCTTCTGGACAACCAGGACCCGCCCGTCCAGGTCCACTGGTACAACGCGCACACCGTCATCATGCGCGAAAACAAGGCCTACAACTACGAAGGCGCCTTTATGTGCCTGTACTTCGGCAAGGACCGCGCCATCCTCCTCGACCAAGGGTCCACCGCCTCCCCCAACGAATGGCCTCTTCGAAAGGTAGTCGACGGCGTCGTC
>CANIFK010000556.1 GCA_947466555.1 Acidobacteriota bacterium
GAAATCGTAAAAACCGTCGAAATCGGCCACATCTTCAAACTCGGCTATAAATACTCGAACGCCCTAGGCCTGAAAGTCCTCGACGAAACCGGCAAAGAAACCCCGGTCATCATGGGCTCTTACGGCATCGGCGTCGAGCGCATCTTATGCGCGGCGATCGAACTCTACAACGACGCCAACGGCATCAGCCTCCCGCCCTCCATCGCCCCTTTCGGCGTAGTCATCACCCCCGTCAACCCAGCCGACCCCGCCCAGCGCGAAGCCGCCCAAACCCTCTACGAAGAAGCCAAAGCCGCCGGCCTCGACCCCCTCCTGGACGACCGCGACGAACGCCCCGGCGTAAAGTTCAAGGATGCCGACTTAATCGGCATCCCCTACCGCATCACAATCGGGAAAAAACTCGCCGACGGCCAAGTCGAGCTCACCACCCGCCGCACCCGCGAAACCATCGCCGTATCACTCCCCGAAGCCATCCAGAAATTAGTGCCAGGCACCAATTAATTCCATGCCCACCCCCAACTGGCCCCTCATCCGCTCCCGCTACCCGGCCCTCCAAAACTGGACCTACTTCAACACCGCCACCTACGGCCTCCTCGCCACCACCACCACCGAAGCCGTCAACAACCACTTCCAACACCGCGACGCCCTCGCCTGCTCCGACTTCCTCAACTGGTTCGACGACATCGACCGCACCCGCGCCAAAGCCGCCCAACTCATCCACGCCCAACCCGAAGACATCGCCTTCACCACCAACGCCGCCACCCCCCTATCCCTCCTATTAGGCGGCATCCACTGGAAACCAGGCGACCGCATCGTCACCCTCACCAACGAATTCCCCAACCAGATCTACTACGCCGCCCTCCTCAAAGAAAAAGGCGTCGAATTAATAGAAGCCGAATGGCCCCAGTTCTTCGACGCCGTCACCCCCAACACCCGAGCCGTCCTCATGAGCCAGGTGTCCTACTCCACCGGCTTCCGCCCGCCCCTCGACCAAATCGGCCCCTACCTCAAAGAACGCAACATCGTCTTCTACCTCGACGCCACCCAGGCCCTCGGCGCCCTCACCTGCAACGTCCAACAGGTCCAGCCCTCCATGCTCGCCGTCCACGGCTACAAATGGCTCCTCTGCCCCAACGGCTCGGCCTTCTTCTACGTCAGCCCCGAACTCCGCCAATCCCTCCACCCCAACACCATCGGCTGGCGCTCCCACGAAGACTGGAAGAACGTCAACCGCCTCCACCACGGCGCCCCCGTCTTCAAGGACTCCGCCGAAAAATACGAAGGCGGCATGCCCCCCTTCCCCGCCATCTGCGCCCTCGATGCGGCACTCACAGACTTCCTCGAAATCGGCCCCGAAAAGATCGAACGCCGCGTACTCGAATTAACCGCCCTCCTCCACGAACGCCTCCACGAAATCGGCCGCGTCACAATTCTCCACAAGCATTCCCCCATTACCGCCGCCCACTTCCCCAATACCGACCCCGCCACCCTCCTCCCCCGCCTCAAAGAACACAAAATCCTCGCCTCCGCCCGCCACGGCTGCCTCCGCCTCGCCCTGCATTTCTACAACAACGAAGCCGACATCGACCACCTCATCACCACCCTCCAACCCTAATCCACCTCCACCCACCGCACCTCCACCTCCATCCCTGCAAATATCTGCCGCAAATGCTGCTGCATGTGCCGCACGTAGTCAATCACCAGGAACTCCAGCGTCACCGCCTCCGCCCCGCCGATCACACACGGCGCCCCTAACCGATCCGCCGGAATCAACGCCACCAGCCCCGCCAGATACAAGTTGAAACTCTCCCACAGCCCCACCAGCAGCACCGGCTTCGCCCGCCCAAACTGCTGCACCCGCACCATCGCCTCCTGGTCATACCCCGGCAACGTCACCTCCCCCTCCGCCATCGCCCGCACGAACCGCTGATGATTGTTCCCCGCCGAGTCAATCAGATGCCCCAAAATCTCCAACCGCGTCCAACTCCCCTCTCCCCGCGTCCGTGTCCAATCGGCCGTCCCCATCTGCCGGAACACCCCGCTCGCATCCACCACCATCCGCATCATGTCACCGGAGAGCATCGTCATATCCATGCCCTCCGGTGTAGCACATCCACCGCCCAACCCGGTCGCCCCCTACGGAATCGCCACCTTCGCCCGCGCCCAATGCCGCAGGGTCCGGCACGTGGCCACAAACGCCGTGGCGCTCGCAGCCCCGCTCAGCGCAATCACCCCCGCATCCATCTCCGCCCGGATTCCGGCCCTTTCAATCAGCGGCATAGCCTCCTTCACCCACCCGATAAATTTCAGATGGACGAACGCATCCGCCACAAACGCCCGCGCCGCCGCGCTCTTGGCAAGCTCCGCCGCCCCCGCCGCCGACGTCATCACCACCACCGCGTCGTACATTATCGACGGCCCGCCACCCACCTTCTCGTCCGCCGCAATCACCGTTCCGTCACTCGCCTCCACACCCCCCACCGTCGGAGCAATCACGGCCAGCGTCGCGCCCTCTTTCCCCAGCGCCGCCCGCAACGCCTCCAACAGAGACCGGTCCACCCCATCGCTCACCAGCGCTCCCACGCACCGCCCCCGGAACGTCCCCGGCGGATTCAGCGCAATGCTCAGCGCCCGCGACGGCGGTAGATCCGTCCGCGGCGCCACCGCCGGCGTTGCCGTCTTCACATCGCCGCGAATGCCGATTCCCTTCTTCACCCGCGCCGCCAGCGCCGCATCAATGTTCGGCAAATGGGAAACAACCCGCTCCCGGATCGCCGGCCGCCCCACCTTGCTCAATTCAAAGATCAAGGCGTCGGCAATATGGTCCCGCTCCAGGTCAGACTGGCTCATATAAACTGTCTCGCCTGGCTGTAGTGATCCGAAAAACTCCCCGCGCGCTCCCGGGTCTTCCGCCCCTGCTCCTCCGCCGGAAAACTCCGAAAACCCTCCTTGTGGCACTCCCGCGGCCCGCCGTCCTCTGCCCCAAGCGAATTCGGTTCGTAGTTCGCCTTCCCGGCCACGTTCCGCATCGCCATGTGCCCGTCCTGCTGAAAATTGTGGAACGGACACTTCGGCGCATTAATCGGAATGTGCGTAAAGTTCGGCCCGCCCAGCCGCTTGATCTGCGTGTCCAGGTACGAGAAATTGCGCCCCTGCAACAACGGATCGTTCGTAAAGTCGATCCCCGGCACCACATTGCTCGTACAAAACGCCACCTGTTCCGTCTCGGCAAAGAAGTTGTCCACGCACCGGTCCAGCACCAGCCGCCCCACCCGCCGGATCGGCACCAGCTCCTCCGGAATCAGCTTCGTCGCGTCCAACACATCGAACGCAAACTCGTCGGCGAACTTCTCATCGAACAACTGCAACCCCAACTCCCACTCCGGAAACTCCCCCTTCTGGATCGCGTTCCAAAGGTCCCAGCGGTGGTAATCCGGATCCGCCCCGTTCAGCTTCACCGCCTCGTCCCACAACAGCGACTGCATCCCCAGCTTCGGCTTCCAATGGAACTTCACGAAGGTCGATTTCCCCTCCTTCGTCACCATCCGGAACGTGTGGACGCCAAACCCCTCCATGAACCGCAGCGACCGCGGAATCGCCCGGTCCGACATCGCCCACATGATCATGTGCATGCTCTCCGGCATCAGCGAAATGAAGTCCCAGAAGCTATCGTGCGCCGTCTGCGCCTGCGGGAAGTCGCAGTCCGGTTCCGCCTTGGCCGCGTGAATCAGGTCCGGAAACTTCATCGCATCCTGAATGAAGAACACCGGCATGTTATTGCCCACAATGTCCCAGTTCCCCTGCTGCGTATACAGCTTCACCGCAAACCCGCGTACGTCGCGAGCCAAATCCGGCGATCCCTTATTCCCCGCCACCGTCGAAAACCGCACAAACGCCGGCGTCTTCTCGCCCGGCCGCTGAAAGATATCGGCGGACGTGATGTCGCCCAACGCCTCATACGTCTCGAAGTACCCGTGCGCCCCATACCCCCGCGCATGCACCACCCGCTCCGGAATGCGCTCGTGGTCAAAATGAAAGATCTTCTCGCGGAAATGGAAGTCTTCCAGGGCCGTCGGACCCCGCTCCCCAATCCGCAACGAGTTTTGATCGTCAGAGACCGGCATGCCCTGTTGCGTCGTCAGCGCCGGCACCCCAGCCCCGGCCGTCTGGTGGATTTCGCCCCCGCTGCCCAGCAGCGGCGCGGCGTTGCTCTCTTGCTTCTTTTTCAAAGTGTTTCCCTTCTAAACTCGGCACCCGTGCGCCGTACGAAGAAGCGCCTGCACGCACATCGCCAAAGCTCCGCCATACCCCTGCCACGTCCGGCTCCGTAGAAAATGACGGCTCACCGCCACCTGACGAAATATCAACGGAACCAGTGGGAATCCCATCGCCGTTGCCCCAACAACACCCGGCGGCAATGGCCATCGGCGTGC
>CANIFK010000557.1 GCA_947466555.1 Acidobacteriota bacterium
ATCAGTGGGTTCGGAATGAACCCAACCAGGGCAAGAACAATCAGGAGGGCGCCCAGGACTCGGGCCAGCGTTTTCGCGACTTGGGGTGGCGGCATGCAAACCAAATCGGCGGAACCCTCACTCAGCATTAGCCGGAAATGGCCGCTTCGCCTCGGTAAATGAGGAAGACCGAAAGGGAAATGATCTTAGTACTGCATCTAAGCAGTCGGGACGCCCCTACAATTGGGGGAGTTATGTTCCCCGCACGATTGGTTATCGCCTCGTTGTTACTCTCCGCCGCCCTTATCGCCCAGGACAAAGTCCTTGGTGACGCGATCGATCATTTCAAAGGCGCTGCCGACGAAGCTCGCAAGGCCAACCCGCTCCTGGCCGCCGGCACCGGCGATGGAGTGGTTAAGGTGATCAAAGGCCTCGGCTCCCGCCGTTCCTATGGCAAAGCGCCGGTCAACGTGGAACTGCCCAAGGAGCAGCAGGAGGAACTGGACCGACGCCAAAAGGCCCGCGAGCGCGCAGAGCAACTCGCCAAATCCGGCCCCCGCCGCGCCGCCGCCCCCAAGCCTGCCGTTTCGTCCCTCCCCGCCGTCACCCCCCTCGTCCTGCTGGCCATCCAAAGCCCCACCCCTAAACCTCGCTTCACCCTTGTCAATGAGGCGGCCCTAAACCAGATCTCCCCCGGCCAACCGCGTGCCGATGTCCTGGCCGCTCTCGGCACTCCCAGCACCACCGCCGCCGTCCGCGGCCTCGAAGACGGCGACCGCGAACTCCTCACCTATCACCTCAGTGCCGAGAAGACCGTCGCCATCCGTCTCCTCGCCGGAGTCGTCACCGCCATCACCCGGTAATTTCCAAACCGTAGTATCGTGTCTGAATCCGGCTTCAGACACCATGACCAAACCAGCGTTCCTCCTCCTAATCGCCGCCACCCTCCTCCCCGCCCAGAAAACGGACCGGGCCCACGGCCGCTCCATGGTCATCGCCACCGGCGGCATCGTCTCCACCAGCCAGGTCCTCGCCTCCCAAGCCGGCGCCCAGATCCTCGCCCAAGGCGGTAGCGCGGTCGACGCCGCCATCGCCGCCAACGCCGTTCTCGGCGTAGTCGAACCCATGATGTGCGGCATCGGCGGCGACCTCTTCGTCATGTATCGCGACGCCAAAACCGGCCAGATCACCGGTCTCAACGCGAGCGGCCCCGCCCCCCAAGCCATGACCATCGAAGCCCTCCAAGCCAAAGGCCTGAAGAAAATGGACGGCACCGGCATCCACTCCGTCACGGTCCCCGGATGCGTCCGAGGCTGGGAAGCCATGCACAAAAAGTACGGCAAACTCCCCTGGAACAAGCTCTTCCAAACCGCCATCCGCCTCGCCGCCGACGGCTTCCCCATCCAGGAAATGGTGGGCCGCGTCTGGGATGCCGAACTCGTCCGCAAGGACCCCGAAGGCGTCCGCGTCTTCTACCCCAACACCCACGTCCCCGCCGTCGGCGAAATCTACAAGAACCCCGACCTCGCCCGCGCCATGCGCCTCATCGCCGACCAGGGCGCCGACGCGTTCTATAAAGGCGATGTCGCCAAAGCCATCCTCGCCAAGTCCACCCGCCAAGGCGGCCTCATGGCCGCGGCCGACCTGGCCAACTACCAGCCCGAATGGGTCACCCCCATCTCCACCACCTACCGCGGATGGCGCGTCCACGAACTGCCCCCCAACGGCCAGGGCTTGGCCGCCCTGTCGATGTTGAATATCCTCGAAAACTTCGACCACGCCAGCCCCTACAGCGCCACCGAGTTCCACCGCAAAATCGAAGCCATGAAGCTCGCCTACGCCGACCTCAAGTACGTTGGCGACACCCGTGTCGTTAACGTGCCCACCGCCGGCATAATCAGCAAGAAGTACGCCGCCGAACGCGCCAAACAGATCAACGCCGAAACCGCCAACTGCGCCGTCAACCCCGGCCTCCCTCCCGCCTCCAGCGACACGACGTATTTCTCGGTGGTCGATAAAGACGGCAACATCGCCAGCTGGATCCAGAGCGTCTCCGGCATGTGGGCCTCCGGCGTCATGGTGGACGGCATGGGCTTCCATCTCCACAACCGCGGCGGCGGCTTCAGCTTCGACAAGACCGCCGCGAACGCCCTCGCCCCCGGCAAGCGCCCGTTCCACACCATCATCCCCGGCATGATGGAAAAGGGCGACCTCCACATCGGCTTCGGCATCATGAGCGGAGCCAACCAGCCGCTAGCCCACGCCCAGTTCGCCAGCTACATTGCCGACCACGGCATGAACCTCCAAGCCGCCCTCGAAGCCCCGCGCTTCACCAAATCGAAGGCCACCGGCTGCGACGTCATCATCGAAAGCCGAGTCGGCCTCGACACCCTCCGCGAGCTGTCCTCGAAGGGCCATCAAATCACCATCGCCCAACCCTACACCGCCCGAATGGGCCGCGGCAACGCCGTCATGCACAACAGCAAAACGAAGGTGAACACCGCCTCGAGCGACCCCCGGGCCGACGGCGCCGCCATCCCCGAACCCCAGTAGCTGTGCCGCCATCCGCGCCAACAGCGTATTCGTAGGCCCCAGCCTATCCACAAAATTCGAATGTGGACTACGAGAAGGCACGCCGCTCGAGGTTTGACGAGGCTACTGTTCCAGCCGCGTCAGGTAGAGCGCGACGAGCCCGAAGGCGAGACTACAAGTAAGCAGGACTGTGCCGATCAGGCGCTCGTTATAGTGCTTGAACCATAGGTAGACGCCGGATGCGCCCAAAAGAATTAGGCCTGCGGAAGTGCAGAAGGCCAGCACGGACCAGAGGTTAGCCGGCATGTATTCGTGCCAGACACCGTGGTTGGTGTGGAGCGCCATTAGGGTGTTTAGCGCGGTCTGGCGGCGGATGGCGATCTTCGCCTCGCCGGTGGCCGCCGGATAGGTGACATCAGCAACTTCGCCGGGCCTCACGATGCGGAACGTCACCGTGCCGCCCTTTTCCTTGATCTCGCGGAGATCGCCACGGAGGCCGTGCGAAGTCATGAGTTCCATCGCGGCGGCTCGCGGCGTAGCCAGCGCGGCGGTGGGGAGTTGGACGACCGTTTCCGTGACCTCCGGTTTCGGCTGGCCGAGACGACCCCGGAAGATCACCGTCAGCGAACTGACCGCGAAGATCAGGGCCATCAGGAAAAAGCCCAGCCCGAGGCCAAGATGGATATTGCGCATCAAACGGAACATAGTTTCACCGGATTGCGAACCAGAGGGCCGCTGTGACGACGACGGTGGCTGCCAGCGTCAGTTGGGCCCAGCGCAGGCCGGGACGTGTGGTGATCCACAGGTACAGGCCGGAAAGGGTCATGAAGAGAAATGCCCAAGTGGAGAACTCGTTGAAGTAGCCCCAGAGGGACGACATCACCGTCAACTGGTGGCGGCCGGAATGGGCCGTGTGCATGGAGGACAGGTAGCTGAGGGTAGAGTTGCGGCGGTGATCGACACGGACGACGCCTTTTTCTTCCAGTAACGTGACTTCGCGGCCGCCGTTGATGGTGAAGACGTTGAATGCCAGATGCGATTGCTCGTCGCGATGCACATTGTAACGGCCGGCCGCGAGCGGGATCGTTACGGCGGCGTAGATGGCTCGGGAGAGTTTGTCGTCATCGAGATTGCCCGGCGCTTGGTAGGCTACCTCCTGGGTGCCGGTTACCGGCGGCGGCCGGAATTCGCCGGCGGCTGGGAGGAACATCGCTTCAACACCGGTAATGCCCCATACCAGAAATGCCGAAAACGTCAGCAGTCCTGAGTACATGTGGAGCTTTTTGGTGTACTCGAAAATCCTCTTATCCCAACCCATAGATATCGAGGCAGTTTACAACATCAGGCGGTTTGTTCGTGCGGGACCCCAACAGCGCGGCACGTTAGCGACGAAACTGGCTCGTCGCCCACGGACTTCCGCTCCTCGCCCAACGAGGTTTTCAAGACCGGATTTTCTGTCTACGAACAACAACGACGGGTGAAACACTCGGTCGAGTAGCATGGGGTCGCGCACTTGGAGTACACGATCCAGGTCAAGTACGAAGTTCTCGGAAGACGGCCGCCGCCCAATTGTGGACATTTCAAGTCATATCCGGATCGTAGCTAACCCGTGTACCCCAGAGCCCAAACGAACCCGCGATCGAACCGCAAACTGCTAAGCGCAATGCAACTGCGGTAGCCGCGCGAAATGACGATCCCGCGTAATCAGAACGAGGTCATGTTCCAGCGCAAGCGCCGCAATCCAAAGGTCATTGTCGGGAATCGGCGTGCCGGCGCGCTTGAGTTGAACGAAGATCCGCGCATCGTCTTCTGCGGTTTCCCGGCTGGGCAACAACGCCCCAACTGTTGACAGTCCGGTTAGGAGACCCTCATTCCGGCGCTGCTGCGTGCCCTCCCTGGAAGCCGGCCCTTATTACACC
>CANIFK010000558.1 GCA_947466555.1 Acidobacteriota bacterium
CCCGTCCCCACCCAAACAGTGTTCGGATTCCGCGGATCCAGCGTCACATAGCCAATCGAATAGCTCCCCTGCTTATCAAACACCGGCGTCCACGTCGCCCCGTTATTAACAGTCTTCCAAACCCCACCCGAAGCAACCCCAACATAATAGAGCCCCGGATTCCGCGGATGCACCGCGATGGTGGAAATCCGCCCCGACATCATCGCCGGCCCAATGGCTCGCACCTTCAGCCCCGCAACATCCTGTCCAAAGGCAACGCCAATCAACCCCAGTAGAAGAAAAACGGTCCGCATGGCCATCTATTCTCCATTAAATTGGTGCCAAGCACCAATTTAATCTCCCAGCCCCTCCGGGGCCCTCAAACTGCCGAGAACGCCCCAAAATCGCCCTCCGCAAAACAAATTCTCCCTCCAAACATTAAATTGGTGCCAGGCACCAATTTAATCTTTCCCCCGCACCGCCACCACCCGAAATCCAATATGGTCGCTCCGCCGCTCCGGCTCATACCGCAACCGCATCGCCGCCCGGTTCGCCCACCCCGGCTCCACCCACGCCCCGCCCCTCCGCACCCGCGAATACGTCCCATCCCGATTCTGCTCCCCCGGCACCGCCGAAAGGTCCGGATCCACCCCACCCGGCAACCGCCGAAAATACCAATCCCGGCACCACTCCCACACATTCCCGTGCATATCGTGAATCCCCAACGCATTCGCCGGATAACTCCCCACCTTCACCGACCCCCACTCCACCTTTCGCGCATCCCCGCCCGGATACTCCGTCCCAATATTGGCCTGCGTCCGGTCCAACCGCGCCCCGAACGACGTCGCCCCCGAACGCCCCGCCCGGCACGCATACTCCCACTGCGCCTCCGTCGGCAACGCGATCTCCCACCCCTCCGGCAACGCCCGCGCCGTCAACCGCCTGCAAAACTCATTCGCCTCCGTCCAACTCACCCAGTAAACCGGCAACTCCTCCCCCCGCCCTTTGTCCTGTTCCTGCGGAAACGCCCCCATCACCGCCGCCCACTGCCCCTGCGTCACCTCAAACTTGCCCACCCAGAATCCCCGCGAAATCCGAACCTCCACCGGCCCCTCATCCCCCCGCCGCTCCGGCTCCTCCGCCGGGCTCCCCATCCGAAAACTACCCGCCGGCGCCCACACAAAACGCACACCGCCAATCGACCGCTCCGCCCCCGCCCGCGCCCCCTCAAACGGATCGGCAACCCCCTGCGCCGCCACCAGGTACACCACCCCCACCGCAACCGCCAATCCGTAGCGCTTCACAGCCTCGGAGTATACCGGAACACCATCCCCACCCACACCTGCAACGGCAGCGAGACCATCACCCCCGCCCGCAACCAAAACGGCCGCCCCGCCAACTCCCCCATCACCGCCCTCGCATCCACCACCACCATCAGCAGCAAAAACATCCCCGCATACACCCACGTCCGTTGCCCCGAAACAACAAATGCAACCGCACACCCCGCAATCCCCGCCGCCACAATCAACAACAGAAACGCCAAATCATTCCCCGGCAAATAGGCCCCCGGAACCACCCGCTCAGCCACCAAATGAAATCCATCGATCGCAAACAGCCCCAGCGGCAACGAAACCACCCAACGCACAATCGCCTTCACTCCAACCACCCCGCCACCGGACCAAGCACCAACCAGAACACCCCGTCCCCCAGCACCGTCACCACCGAAAACTCACGAATCAAATCCGCCGGAACCGCCGCCATCCCCTCCGCCTGCGGAGCCCCCACCAAGTGCGGCAACAAAACCAACACCCCCGCCGCCAAAGTAATCGGCCACCGCCGCCATCCTTTCGCCACTAGCAGCAAGGCCGCCCCCGTCGCCACCACGGTCATAACCCACCACATCTGCCGAGCCCCCAAATCAGCCACCGGAACTCCCGGCGGCTCCGGAGGCAACCCCAACGCCGGAGCCCCCACAAAGGTAACGAACCCAGCCAATCCCCACACCCACCCGTTCCGCCGCGTAATCGGAATCCCCGCCAACGCCGCCATCGCCACCAGCACCGCCGCGTACCCAATCCCCGTCAACACCGTCGACGCGGCCGTATAGTAATTCCGCTCCAACCCCTCCGCCGGTTTCCACTCGGCCTCATGATGGTGCCCGGAATGATCCTCATACCGCTCCGCCGCCAGAATCCGCGGCACGACGAAGAAGTACTGAAACACAAACAGCACCGCCCCGGCCATCGCGCCCGCCACCAGCGCCGTGCGCATCAGCTGCTGAAACGGCTTCATAGGCCAGCTAGTGGCAGGGAAAACCGTTGGCGTGACGCGTATCGTGCGTCGCGTTGTGCGCAGCCGTTGGCGTCGAGAAACCCACGCAATACAGCACAATGAGCCCAAACCCAAGAACCGCCATCGCCGGCAGCCGTTCCGCCAGGGGCAGCGTTCTCGAAGCGGGTATGGAAACAGAGTTATTCATCGCAAGGCCTCTCTTCTTGTATCACATCGCCCAAATATCGCTGGAACTGCCGCGCCGCCAGCGCCGCCGGCATCTCCGTATCGGTCTCATCCACCAGCATCCGCTCCACATAGTTGTAGATCACGTCCACATCCCCCGCATGATTAATCGAGTGAAACCACATCGATCGCCCGTGGATCTGCAACAAAATCACATTCGCCAGCGGGCACGGCCCCAAACACCCCGACACGGTCAAATGAAACCGCCGCCGCATCCCCCGCTTCTTCCACTGCTGTTTGAACTCAGCCAGCGGCAGCGCCGGAAACCCCTTCTCCGTCTGCCCGCAACAACAGCCGTTGCAGACAAACAGATGCCCATCCTGCACCCGGATCTGTTTCGAAACCCCGTCTTCGCGAGTCACAGAAATCAGCGGACTCTGCCGGTACGCGTAGCTAATCCGGAACCCCGGTCGCAGCTGCACCGGTTGCCCGTGCGGCGTGTGGCGATAGGCGTCGGCCCACGCCGCCTTCCGCTCAAACAGCTCCGGCGCCCCGGTCAGCCCCTTCGCCGTCACCAGCTTTTCCAACGTAGCCACCCAGTGCTGGTAGTATTCACTGCCATCTTCGTCGGCCTCATCCCGCTCCACCGCCGCCGCCAGCTCTGCGGAAAGCGCCTCAGCCCACTCCGTCCAACTGAAATAGCCCAACGCCGATAGCCGCACCGCCATCGCAAACGCCTGCGCCTGCCACGGCTCCGCAAACACCGGCCCGTCTTCATCCCGGGGCAGGCTCGGCAGTTCGCAAAACGCCGCGGGAAACTCAGGCCCGCTCAAGATAGTCGTCCCACAAATCCAGATAAACGAAGTCGTGCGCCGATGCCTCCGGCCCCCACAGCTCCCGCGCGCTGAACCGCACCGCGTACACATGCTGCCGCTTCGGCCCGCGTCCATCGGCATTGGTGTCGGGAAAGTTATGCACGCCGTGGTCCCGGTCGATCTCGCCCACTTTCCCCCGCGCATACCGCGGCAACCGCGTGTGCCCCAACGGCTGCATGTTCCGCGCCCGCACCCGCTCGCCCGCCCGGAACTTCGGCACAACGCCCGGCTCGTAGCTCGACGGTATGTTCCGGTTCAACGCCACCGCCGGCACCATCTCCGGTGTCAACGCCGGCGTCAGCTTCTCGCTCCCCGCCGCCGCCCTGCCAGTCTCCACTTCCTCGCGCGTCACCGTCCCAGTCTTGATCAGCAGCGTGACCATCCGCGTGAACCACTTTTCGTAGTAGCTCATCCGCAGGTATTCCGCCGCAGGAATCATCTCAATGAAATAGCGGCCAGTGTCGATATTCCATTTCCGCCACGGGCCCAGCGCGCGCGTGATCGCGTACACCCGCCCCTCCCAGACCTCGTGGAAAACCGGCTCAGTCGCCTCCGGCTCCTTCGGGACACGCCCAAAACCATGCATCCCCCCCATATCGTGGATGCCGTTCATTTCGCCACCTGCTTCGGAGACGCCAGATTCTCCACGCCAATCATCGAATTCCGCGTAACCAGCGCGGCCAGCGCCGCCTCGTCCAGATCCTCCGTGCCAGCGGGCCGCTCCGGGATCACCAGATAGCGCAATTCCGCCGTACTGTCCCAAACCCGGACCTCAACATCAGCCGCCAGTTCCAAGCCAAACTCCTGCAACACCCCGCGCGGATCAATAACCGTCCGCGACCGGTAGGCATTGGACTTGTACCACGCCGGCGGCAGCCCCAGCACCGGCCACGGATAGCAGGAACAAAGCGTGCAAACCACCACATTCTGGATCTTCGGAGTATTCTCCAGGGCAACCATATGCTCGCCCTGCACGCCCAGAAACCCAAATTCCGCAATCGCCGTCGACGCATCGGCCAGCAGACGCGCCTTATACGCCGGGTCCGTCCAAGCCCGCGCCACCACCCGCGCCCCATTCCGCGGGCCGACCTTATGTTCGTACGTATCAACCAGC
>CANIFK010000559.1 GCA_947466555.1 Acidobacteriota bacterium
CACGTACTTTGGAGGCGCCGCCGCTGTTTGCGCTTTCTCTGCTGCTTCCATACTCCCAGGCTAAACAGGCGTCGAACATTTTCAAACTGTTTTGTTTGACCACACCCGATTTTAGGTTTTTTCACAGCCCCTGACGCGCGCGGTTCGGTGGGGGGCAGTGTTGGGTGGAGGGGAGAGGCGGGAGCGAGAGAGGTCGTGGAGGGGTTGGAGGCCGTAGCGGTCTGTTTGGGGGGGCGAGTCTTCTGCCTTGATGCCTCGGTGGTGGAGGAGGTCAATGACGGACTAGTCACCGTGGTCTAACAGGTTTTCCAGGCAGGCTGGGATTTGGGGATGTGGAGCGGAGGGTAGCCGCGCCAGGGAGCGTTGGGATCGGCGCCTTGGCGGAGGAGTTTTTCGACGAGGCCGGGATTGGCCTCGCGGCAGGCTTGCCACAGAGGCTTGGCGGACATCCCCTCGTTTTAGGGCTTAGGTGAGCAGGGTGGCGGCGCCGCGGGTGCCTTGGTGGCGCGTGAGGCGGGCGCGGAGTTCGCGGCGGGCGCGGAGCAGGCGCGATTTGGCGGCGGCTTCGGTGATGCCCAGGCGGTCGGCCACTTCGGTGAGCGACAGGCGGAGGGTTTCGCGCAGCAGAAGCGGTTCGCGCAACAGCGGCGGGATGCAGTTCACTTCGCGGCGGAGGAGGGCCTCCACTTCGCCGCGACCGAGCGACTCTTCCGGGTTCTCCGAAGTGTCGGCGAGCTCCATCTTCACGTTTCCTTCTTCGGCGCCTGCATCATCCAAATACGCGAAGCGGGCGCGGCGGGCCTTGCGAAGGCGCATCAGGCACTGGTTGACCACGATGCGGCTCAGCCACGTGGAAAAGCGGCTGTTGCCTTCGAAGCGGCTGAGATGCAGGAACACCTTGGTAAAGGCATTTTGCACTTCGTCTTCGGCATCCTCAAAGTCCCGGAGGATGGAACGGGCGAGTTTCAGGCTGGAGGGATAGTGCCGGTTCACCAGTTCGGTGAAGGCTTCGGTGTCGCCAGAGCGAGCGGATTCGATCAAGTCCGCGTCGGCGTCTACTATTCCCGTGGTGGGGGAAGCGGCGATTGCGGTCTCGGTGGTTGCCATATGAAACCACGTTAACAGGGAAACCCGACTATTTATAGCTATTACTAAAACTCGTTTCAGTGGAGCGAAAGTCGTTGCACCTGGTTTCAGTTGCACTAAACTGGAATCATGATGGACTACGAATCCGGTCCGGATACGATCTCGCGGGTGCTGTCGGCATACGATTTGGGGTCGAAGATCCGGCAGTTGCGGATGCGGAAGAAGATTGCGCTGACGGAGCTGGGGAAGCATACGGGGCTGTCGGCCAGTATGTTGTCGCAATTGGAGAACGGGAAGCTGATCCCGACGTTGCCGACGCTGGCGCGGGTGGCGATGGTGTTTGACGTGGGGCTGGACTACTTCTTTGGGTCGCGGCGGCGGGCGGGGTTGTTTGAGGTGATCCGGCAGGACGAGCGGATGTTGTTTCCGAACGACCCGGAGAACGAGCGGCCGGCGTTCCTATTTGAGGTTCTGGCGTTTAAGGCGACGAATAAGCCGATTGAGGCTTACCTGGCGGAGTTCCCGTTGCGGGAGGAGCGGGAGGCGTTTTCGCATGCGCATGCGGGTGCGGAGCTGGTGTATTTGCTGGAGGGCCGGTTGGAGGTGATCTACCAGGACGACGTGTGCGTGCTGGAGGCGGGGGATTCGGCGTATTTTGATGCGTCGGAACTGCACTCCTACCGGGGGTTGTCGGAGGAGCCGGTGGCGCGGGCGCTGGTGGTGTCGGCGCCGGTTATTGGGACTTAATGCGCTTGGCGGTGAAGTCTTCGGTGGCGTAGGAGCCGACCTGGCGGGTGAATTTGATTTCGTCGCCTTTGAGGACGCCGGTGTATTCGATGCGGATGTCCTGGCCTTGGAATTGTAGGGTTTCGACGAATTGGATTTTGTCGCCTTTGACGAGGCCTTCGGTGATGGCGGATTCGCGTTTGCCTTCGGGCGTTTCGACGGCGGCTTTGCCGGTGAGTTTGGCGCCATCGACCTGGAAGGTGTAGCGGTACTTCATGGCGCCGACTTGGGTGTCGAATTCGGCGCGCCATTGGCCGGCGACTTGGGCGAGGAGCGCGGCGGCGGCGAGGGTGAGGAGGAGGATGCGTGTCATTCTATAGACTCCGAACTTAAGCTCCGAACTGTTTGAGGTGGTGATCGATGTGGCGGTGGGTGAGGGCGCCCCAGTCTTCGGGGGAGAGCGGGCCGAAGGCGGCGTGGGCTTGGAGGGGTTGGGTGGGGCCTTTGGAGGCGAATTTGTCGACGGCGGCGTGGAGGGCGGCGAGGCGGGTTTGGAAATCGCCGTCTTCGGTGATGACGAACTCCGGTGCGGTGGGGGCGCCTTGGGGCCAGGGGAGGACGTAGATGATGAGCTTCTGCATGGGCCAGAAGCGGAAGGGGGTTTTCTTGTGGGTGACCTTGAATTCGCCCATGGTGGCGAGGATGGGCACGGTGCAGTGGCGGAGCATTTGGGTGACCGACATTTTGCCCCATTGGGGGCGGCTGTCGGGCTTGAGGGAGCGGGCGCGGGCGAGGAGGGCGGCGCGGTCTTGGGGGTCCCAAATGGTCTTGGCCATAGGGGGGATTGTAGCGGGATATGCTAGTCGTGTGAAGCGTTGTTTTGCCATCTTAATGCTCCTTGCGGGCGTGGCCGGGGCCGAGAAGTGGACGGCGTACCGGAACGCGCCGTTTACCGTGTATACGAACGCTGGGGAGAAAGAAGCCACCGAGGCGCTGGTGACGATTGCGCAGTTGCGGCACACGCTTTCTGAGAAGTTTGGGAAAGAGCTGAACCCGGTGTGGCCGCTGGCGGTGGTGCAGCGGAAGAACAACGCGGAGATTGGGACGGTGCGGCTGGGGCGGGATGGGTATTTGCTGACACTGCCGGCCGGGCCGGTGCCGGTGGCGGCGATGGAGCAGTTGGCGCTGTTGTTGCTGCGGGAGAATACGGCGACGTTTGACACGGCGATTGAGCGGGGCGTGGCGCGGGCGTTCAGCACGTTGGAAGTCCATGGGCCGCGGGTGACGCTGGGCGCGGCACCGGCGCCGAAGGATTTGGAGTGGGCGCGAATGAGTTTGTTGCTGACCGATCCTCGGTTCAGCGGGTCGGTGAAGGTGCTTCTTTCGAATTATGGGAAGGGCATTGAGGGGGACGCGGCTTGGCGGAATACGACGGGGATGCTGCAGAAGGACTTTGATAAGGAAGCTTCGGCGTATTTGGCGAAGGGTGTGTTTGGGACGATTGCGTTGACCGGGCGACCGATGGATCCGCGGCGGATTCGGGGGGAGGAGTTGGAGGGGGAAGAGGCGAAATTGTTGCTGGCTGATTTGGCGGGGACGGCGCCGCTGGGCGGGGCGCGGGCGTTGGCGGCGGAGAATACTCGGGAATCGTTGGAGAAGGCGTGGCGGGCGAATCCGCGGTGGAGCTTGCCGCATGAGCTGCTGGCGAAGTTGGAAGAGCGGAATTCGGATAAGGCCCAGCGGTACCGGAGGGCGGCGGAGCTTTCGCCGCGGGATGTGCGGTTGTGGCGTTTGGCGGCGGAGCATTTTGAGAAGGCTGAATTGATGACCGAGGCCGGGAAGATGTGGTTTGGCGCGGAGCGGGCGGCGACGTCGGCGGCGGAGCGGGCGCAGTTGCGGGAGACGCGGTTGGCGGCGGACCGGAAGCGCGTGGAGGCCGAGGAGGAAGAGCGGCGGAAGGTGCAGGAGGCCGAAGCTCGGGAGCTGCAGCGGCTCAAAGACGAGGCGATTTCGCGGGTGCGGGAGGCGGAGGCGCGGGCGAATGCGGGGGGCTCGAAGACGTCGACGGCGCCGCTGGTGGAATGGTGGGATGGGCCGAAGGCGGATGGGAATTTGCAGGGGAAATTGTTGCGGGTGGATTGTTTGGCGGGGGGCAAGTTGCGGCTGGCGGTGGGGGCGGATTTGAAGACGGCGACGTTGTTGAACGTGGCGGATCCGGGGAAGATTGTGGTGACGGGGAATGGGACTGTGGACCTGGGTTGCGGGGTGCAGAAGACGCCTCGGGTGGTGACGGTGGAGTTTGTGAAGGCGACGAAAGAAGTGGCCACGGTGACGTTCATGGGTGCGCGGTGAGGATTCCCGGGCGTTGGGTGGCGATTGGGATTTTTATTCTGTCGTCTTCGCTGAATTATTTAGACCGGCAGTTGCTGGCCGCGCTGGCACCGGTGGTGCGCGGGGAGTTTGCGTGGAGTAATGAAGACTATGGGCGGGTGGTGTCGTATTTTTCCATCGTCTATGCGTTGGCGGCGCCGCTGATGGGGCTGGTGATTGACCGGATTGGGCTGAACTCCGGGGTGACGCTGGCGGTGGGTGTGTGGTCGGTGGCGACGG
>CANIFK010000560.1 GCA_947466555.1 Acidobacteriota bacterium
GGGCGTGCGGAACCACCCGCACGCCGAATCCCGCGGGCGACGGATGCTGGCGTTGTGGCGCCAGTTGGGTTGGCCGCTGTTCCACGTGCGGCACGATTCGCGGGAGCCGAATTCCACCTACCGGCCCGGGCAGTCGGGACATGAATTCAAGCCGGAGATGGCGCCGGTGGCCGGGGAAACCGTCCTGGGCAAAACGACTTGCAATGCCTTCGCCAGCACCGATTTGGCAGAGCGGTTGCGGGCTGCGCAGGCGTCGCGAGTTTTCGTTTGTGGCGTGATTACGAACAATTCGGTGGAGTCCACGGTGCGCGCGGGCGGGGACCTGGGATTTTCCATGTATCTGGTGGAGGATGCCTGCTTCACATTCGGCAAAGGCCGGTGGACGGCGCAGGACGTGCACGACATGTCGCTATCCAACCTGGAGGGCGAGTACGCCACCATCACCACTTCGGCGCGCGTGGTGAGCGGGTTTTTCGAGAGCCATTTCGCGGCGGCGCCGATGGATGTGGCGTTGCGGGCGGCGGAGGCGGCGCGGAAGACGAATCCGGGCGATTCGACGGTGCTGGCGGCGTTGTTGTCCGATGTGGCGCGCCGGTTTGCGCCGTCGTTTTTGCGGTCCTTGGGCTTCGGCGAAAACGTCTGCGCGATGGTGGAGCAGCGCGGCGAGACGCTGCGTTATCTGGCCGCGCGGGAGGCGACGCGGGCTAGTTTATCGGCGGAAGACTTGCAGTGGATCGCCGAGCTGGGCGGGCCGATGTCGGAACATGAAGCATCGGTGTTCAGCGATCGGTCGATCAGCTTTACATTGCTGCGCATGCGCCATTTTGAAGAGCAGGCGCGGCAGGGCACACACGCGGCGCCGGGCTTTGCGACGTACCGGCCGATGCTCGAAGCTCACCTCAACGGCGCGCCTTCCCAGCAGGCGTGAGGTTGTAGTCCCAGCGCCTTGATGACCGTGGGCGCCATGTCGATATTGCGCGCGCGGGTTGTGATCTCTCCCGGCGTGATGCCGGGGCCGGCGAAGACGAGCGGGACTTCCAGTTCGTTCGTCGTGTCGCTGCCGTGCTTGGTGCCGGTGCCGCCGTGGTCGGCCACCAGGACGATCAGCGTCTCGTTCGCGGGCACGGTGGCGACGAGTTGGCCGATAAGGCCATCGATGGTCGCGACGGCGGCCTTGTATTCCGGCCCTTCCCACGTCTTGTCGTGGCCGGCGTGATCGACGTCGTCCAGGTGGACCCACAGCAGCAACGGCTTGTTCTGCTTCCAGTAGGCGATGGCGGCGGCGGTCGCTTCCGGCGAGCCCTTCACGTGTTGGACGTGATTCGCCGCGGTCTTTTCGACGAGCCGGCCGAAGCCCTGCCAGTCGTGAATTGCCGCCAGATTCGCCTGTGGGCGCTGTTGGTGAATGACGCCGAAAAGGCCGGGGAAAATGCCCTCTGGTCCCTTGCAGGCCGGGGCGATTTTGAAGTTGAACCGCTCCCATTCGTTCGAGTGCACACCGTGCATTTCCGGGCCCGCGCCGCTGAGCAATGACATCCAGTTCGGGGAGCTCACCGTGGGCATGACGCCGCGCGATTTCAGCGTCCAGGCGCCGCGTTCCATGAGCTTGTGGATGTTCGGTGTATCCGCGTTGCGGACGCCATCGGAGGAGAGACCATCGATGCCGAGGATGAGGACGTGTGAGAGAGCGGCGGCGAGGAGAAAGGTCATACGAGTTCGTTGTAAACAGCGGCTTCGAAGGAGCGTAGGAGGCCCATGGCGGCGGCGTCGCAGAAGGGTTGGAACTGCATCAGCAACACGGCGGCGATGCCGCGCGCGGGGTCGATCCAGTAGAACGTGTTGCGGATGCCGCCCCAGGCCAGACTGCCGGCGGAGCGGCCGTTGGCGTAGGGCGCGGGGTTGATCAGGAAGCCGAGGCCGAACTGGTCGTGTGCGCCGGGATGGAAGTCCACGTTGCGGGAGCGCGTGGGCATTGTGGTGTAGATGCGTCCGGCGTCGAGCGAGCCGGTCTGGTTCTTCGACATTTCGATGATGGAGGCTTCGCTCAGGATGCGGGCCCCGTTGGGCGCCAGTCCGCGGCGGAGGATCATCTGGGTGAACCGAAGATAGTCCGGGGCGGTGGAGAAGAGCCCGCCGCCGCCGTTGAAAAAGGCGGGTGCCGGCGGCTGCACGCGAGGCTGGAGTTGTAGCGTGCCTTCGTCGTCGCGTTGATAGTTGCGGGCCAGGCGCGGGAGCTTTTCCGGCGCCAGTAGGAACGACGTTTCGTGCATGCCCAGCGGTTGCAGGATGTGCTCCTGGAAATAGGCTTCCAGCGTTTTCCCGCTGACCGATTCCACGAAGCGGCCCACCCAATCGATGTTGATGCCGTAGTACCAGCGCGTGCCGGGCTCGTGAATCAGGAACGGCCGGTCCACCGCGCCATATTGCTTCAGAAGTGGATGGTTCCAGGGGTAGGCGAAGCCGGCTGTGTGGGCCAACAATTGGCGCAATGTCGGGCTATACCGGGCCGCGCTGAACCGCGGAGCGCCGGCGTCGTCGAAGCCTTCGAGTATCGGCAAATCGGTCAGTTCGCCGCCGATGGGAGCATCGAGCAGGAGCTGGCCCCGCTCCACCAGCTGCATGGCGGCGGTCGTGGTGATGGCCTTGGTCATGGAGGCGATGGCGAAGATCGTATCCACCTCCGCGTCGCCGTGTTTGCCGCGAAACAGCTCCTCGTCCGTACGCGCCACCATGGCAACCGCGTCCGGGATCTTATGTTCCGTCGCCCATTTTCCAAGATCCATCACCATTCAGAATCGCATGCCGTCCTGCCGCGCGCGTTTCGTATAAGATGATTCTGCGATGCGTGGCCTGTTCTTGTTGCTTACCGTGCCGTTGCTGGCTATTGCACAGACGTTTCCCCTGGAAACGATGGAAGGCGTGCGCGCCAATAAAGTAGTGGCGGAGGCGGTAACGCACAAGGGCAAGAAGGGCATTCGCCTGGTGGAGCCAGCCGGCGCCGCCGATGGCAACGAAGACCGCCTGCTCTTGCTGCCTGTGGCGGACTTTCAGGACGGCGCAATCGAAGCCGAAATCAGCGGTGAGCCCGGCGGTGGCGCGAGTCAGGCCGCGCGAGGCTTTGTGGGCGTTGCGTTTCGCGTTGGCGAAGACACCGCGAAGTTCGACGCCTTCTACCTGCGGCCCACCAATGGCCGCGCCGATGATCAGGTGCGCCGCAACCATTCGGTGCAGTACATCTCCCACCCGGCGTGGACGTGGAGCCGTTTGCGCACGGAAGAGCCGAAAAAGTATGAGAGCTACGTGGATCTGGTGCCCGGAGAATGGACCCGCGTACGCATTGAAGTGGACGGCGTGAAGGCGCGGTTGTTCGTGCATGGCAATGCGCAGCCGACGCTGATTGTGAACGATTTAAAGCAGGGCGAATGGAAGGGCCGGGTTGGACTGTGGATCGGGCCTGGAACCATTGGACATTTCCGAAACGTAAAGGTGACCAAGAAATGAAACGTCGCGATTTTCTCACTCTGGCGGCAGCCCCGGCGCTGCCCGCGCTCGCTTGGGCGCAGGAGAAGAGCAAGCTCAAGATAACCGATATCAAGATCGTCAAGACGCGGCCCCGCAAGCCGTATCCCACCTATAAACCGGCCGATGGCGCCTGGTCCACGCAGTTCGTGGAAGTGGCGAATCCGATGTCGATCTATCCGGAATTCAAGCCGCGCCGCGATCTGTTCGCCGCGACCAATGTGCCCAGCTTCACGGTGGAAGTGACCACCGACAAGGGCATCAAGGGCTATGGCAACGGCGGTCCGGGCGGCGGCCAGGTTGTCACCGGCCATCTGGCCAAACTGATGATGGGCCGCGACCCGTTCGACATTGAACGCAACTGGGATATTTGCTGGCGCTCCACCATGTCCTACGGCCGCATGGGCGTGACGATGAACGCTATCAGCGGCTTCGACATGGCGCTGTGGGACATCGTCGGCAAGGCTTTGAACCAGCCTGTCTACCGCCTGCTGGGTGGCGAAACCAAGGACCGGGTGCCGGCGTACTGCACGGGCAACGATATTGAACAGCACGTCGAGTTCGGCTACAAGATGCTGAAGCTTGCCATTCCGCACGGACCGGCCAGCGGCCGCGCCGGGATGAAGGAGAACGTCGAACTCGTCAAGCGCGCCCGCGCCGCACTGGGCCCGGACGGCGAAATTATGCTGGATTGCTGGATGGCGTGGACGGAGCGCTACACCATCGAAATGGCTGAAATGCTGGCGCCCTACCGGATTTATTGGATGGAAGAGGTGCTGCAGCCGCACGACTACGCCGGCTTCGGCCGTTTGAGCACCAGCCTGAAATCCACGCGCATCGCCACCGGCGAGCACGAATATGGCCGCTACGGTTTCCGCTATCTGCTGGAAGCCA
>CANIFK010000561.1 GCA_947466555.1 Acidobacteriota bacterium
AGGACTGGAGCAGGGAGGGTGGAGGCGGCTGTGTTGTGGCGGTCGGCATAGCCAGCATTCTTTACTGCAGGTGGAGCGCCATTGGAAAGTGACGCCATTTGGGCAAAGGGCGCCTGGTGGGGCGGCGGCGAAGGGTCAGGCGGCGAAATGCGGTCATTGGGATTTTGGCCACTGTCATGCAGACAAAAGGAGTGGGTAACCATGCAACAAAAACTGACCGAGACAATTCACACGACCGCACACGTGACGGAGATCCAAACCTATGGAACCGTGGCGACGCGGCCGATCGCTCTGGACCACCGGGTGCGGCTGGCTAGCGCCAATGGCCTGAACCAGATACTGGCGGATACGATGACGCTACGCGACCTGTATAAGAAGCATCACTGGCAGGTATCGGGGCCGACGTTCTACCAGCTTCATCTGCTGTTTGATAAGCACTTCGGGGAGCAGGCCGAGCTGGTGGACGCGCTGGCGGAGCGGGTGCAGATGCTGGGCGGCGTATCGATCGCGATGGCGCCCGACGTGGCCGAGGTGACGCGGATTGCGCGGCCGCCGCGCGGGACCGAGGACGTGACGGTACAGCTGTTCCGGCTGATGCAGGCACACGAACTGATCATCGCCGAAACGCGGGAGTTGGCCCATATTGCGGCCAGCGGCGGGGACGATGGGACGAACGACCTGTTGGTTTCCGATGTGCTGCGGCTGAACGAGTTTCAGGTGTGGTTCATCAACGAGCAGCTGGCCGGGACGGGGATCGCGGTGGATAGCCAGCCGGCTGTCTAACCTGGCAACGGGCGAGTTACGGGGACACCTGCGGGTGTCCCCTTGGCGTTAGTTCACAGGCAGTTTGACGTGGAAGACGGCGCCCTTCGGCGCTGCCTGGGTGGCCCAGATTTCGCCGCCGTGGTCGACGACGGTCTCCTTGCTGAGGGCCAAGCCGAGGCCGAGGCCGTTCCGCTTTCCGAAGCTGGAGAAGGGCTGGAAGAGTTCGGCCTGAATCTCTTTCGCAATGCCGGGGCCCTGGTCGGCGACGGTGATGTGCATATGGCCGTTTTCACGGACGCCACGGATGTCCACCGTGCCGCCGTTGGGCATGACTTCGACGGCGTTGGCGATGAGGTTGACGAAGACGCGCTCCATGCGAGTTCGCTCCACATTGGCTTCCAACTCTTCGGGAACATCGACAGAGAACTGAATGTGATTCGACGCCGCTTCCTGGCTGAGGACGGCGGTTTGCACGAGGTCCAGCATGTTGCAGCTTTCGCGTTCGCCCTTGGTGCCTTTGGAGGCGTCGAGCAGTTCCTGCAGCATCTCCAGAATGCGGCGGGAGGCGTTGTAGATATTCACAGCGAGGCGCTTGCTGTGGGCCGGGGGGAGTTCGCTATCCATCATCATCTCGGCGCCGGAGTAGATGGCGGCTAGCGGGTTGCGGAGGTCGTGGACGATGCTGGAGGCGAGGCGGCCGACGGTGGAGATTCGTTCGTGGCGGATGAGGTCGCGCTGGGCCTCTTCGAGTGAACCGGCCATTTGGTTGAACGTCGCGGCGAGGCGACCGAACTCGTCGCCGGTGTTGGCGAAGACTTCCGGGATGCGGTGTTTCAGGTGTTGTTTGCCGAGTTCGGAGGCGGCGCGGTCGAGCTCGGAGATGGGGCGGACGATGCGATTGGCCAGGATATAGCCGAGCAGCAGGCTTAAGATCAGCGCGACGGCCCAGATAAGGAGAAGATCGCGACGGAGGCGTGCGAGGCGCTGGCCGGCGGCGCCGAAGGTGCGGGCGATGGTGAGCTTACCGACCGGGGCGCCATCGAGGCCGAGGAGGTCGCGTTCGATGCGGGCGTCGTCGTCGGAGACCTGGCCAACGGTGGAGGCGAAGCGGGTGTCTTTGCCGGCGAAGACGAAGTCACTGCCGCCGGTGGACTGTTTCAGAGAAGCGGCCATGCTGTCGGTGACGGGGTAGCCGGCGACGAGGACGCTGATGAGAGCGGGGCCGCGGACGCTGTCGACAAAAACGGGCGTGAGGACTAGCCGGAAGAGCATGCCCTCCTGCACGTGGTAGCCGGAGATCTGGCGAGGGGCGGATGGGACGACGGCGGTTTCGACGGGCCAGCGTTGGAGCTTGGGGGTGCCGGAGAGGACGGCGATGGTGTTGCCGCGGGGGTCGGCGACGATGAGGAACGTTGATTCCTTGAGAGTGGGGCTGAGGTAGGAGCCGAGCTCGGTGGCGGAGTCGCGAATGGTGGCGGGGTCACCCGTGCCGAAGGCGGCGCGGACGTTGGGGAGGCTGGAGAGGAGGAGGGCGGCGGAGCCGATCATCTCCTGGCGGGCTTTCAGCACCGATTCGTACGCCTGGAAGCCGGCCTGCACCTCTTCTTCGAGGGAAAGGGTTGCGCTTTCGACGGCGTGCCGTTGGAGCATGTAACCGGCCACACCGAAGAGTCCGGTAACGATACCGAACACCGAGAGCCAGATCTTCCACCGCAGGGGCATTGCTTAACTACTTCTTTCCGGGATAGGGACCGTTCTCCGCAGGCACGGGCGGATAGTCGGCGCCGTGTTTGTTTTTGTGACCAACTTCCAGATAGCCGGTTTCGGAGATTTTTACCGATCCCAGATCCTGATCCGAACCCACTGTTACGCGACGCTCCAAGGCGGCCAACGTCTTTTCCGTTGCGCGCTCATGAAACACCTTCAACGTATATTCCCCGGCCGGAACATTGTCGATTCGAAACGCTCCACTCGCTACGGAGGTCGCGAAAAACGGGCTGGGTACTACCACGATAACCGCGCTCATCTGCGCATGGATGTTACAAAACACGCGAACCACACCGGAGCGGCGAAAAGTTATCTTTTGTGACGTGCCGGGGGCGTAGAGGCCGGTATCGAAGGGCTGGCCGGAGAAGTTGGAGAAGGCGTTGTGGAAGATGGGGTCGTGGTTGGGGAAGTCGACCTGGGAGCCGACGGGGATGGCGAGGATGTGGGGAAGGAAGCGCTTGTTGCGTTGGTCGAGGAGGAACTTGCCAGGGGTGGGCGGAGCCGGGCCGTTGACCGGTTCGAGCCAGACGACGACGCCTTCGGCGGAGCCTTTCTTCTTCGCGTCGAGCAGTTCCACCTTGCCTTGCAGGGCGGCGCCGGAGAGGGCGGCGGCGGCCGCGAGACTAAAACAGATAAGCGATGGAAAGGTCATAGCGATTCATGCGGCGGTTGGCGGCGCCGACGTAGTTGGAGCGAATTTGCAGGCCTTCGAAAGTGAGGACGACGTTGGGGGCCATCCGGTACATGACGTTGGCGCCGGCATTGCGGTTGCGGCCGTTCTGGCCACGGTTGAGGTCGCTGTCGCGGTCGTCATGGATGCCGGCGAACCAGTTGAAGGTGAGCCGGTCGGTGGCGGGAACGGAGATTTGCGTCCAGCCGCCGGTGGAGTGAACGGTGGTGATGAAGCCGTTGGCGGCGATGCGGAAGGATTGGCGGAGGGCGCCCAGGTGGTGGACGTTTTCCCCGCTGAAGAACGTGCCGGTGAGAGAGAGTTTTGACAGAGGGGTGATCAGCCAGTCGGCGGAGACGATACGGGAGGGGAGGCTTTGGGCGCCGATGCGGGATTCGGAGACATGGGTGCCAACACCGATTTCGAAGCTGCGATCGCCGGAGAAAGACTTGGCGGCGGCGGCCCGAAGTTCCAGGCTGGGACGGCGGCGATTGTTGATGAGATTGGCAGGGGCGCCGGTGGAATCTTCGGCGGTCTGCATCACGGCGGCTTGGCCCTTGAACCAGCCGGCGCGTTGTTCGAAGCGGACCTGCGGCTGCCAGCGCCAGAGATTGCCGGCGCTGGTGAGGGGGGTGATGCCCATGTAGGCCATGGAGTTCGGATTATGGGGCGAGATGAGCGGTTTCATCAGCCCGAGCGAGACGGAGCGCGTCGCCCAATCGACGGTGAAATCGGCGGTGCGGATGCGGAAAGGGGTGGTTGCACCTTCGGTATTGCCGTCCCAGAAGTCCATCATGAGGGAGCCGGAGATCTTGCCGCCCCATAGGGTTTGGGGGCCGTGGTAGCGAAGGCCGATGATGGATTGGCGGACGGTGGCGCCGGCGGCGGCGCGGCCGGGGGTGGCGGCGGCGGTGGTAGGAACGTCGATCGAGTTCGCACCCTTCGTGTTGTAGAACGTTTGGAAAATGGCGGTGCCGGTGAGTTCGAGCGGGAAGCGGCTCGGGGATTCGACCTTCGTTTGGGCCTGTTCTTCCACGCGGCGTTCGACGACATCGAGCCGTTCGGGAACGCTGGGTTTGCCTTCGACGAGTTCGCGGAGCTGTTTGACTTCCTGTTTGAGTTCGCGATTTTCCGATTCGAGCTTTTCCAGGCGGGCGAGGATGGCGGCCATGTCCTGGGCGGCCAGAGGGAGGCACGCCAGCAGTAG
>CANIFK010000562.1 GCA_947466555.1 Acidobacteriota bacterium
CGTCAAAATCCCATCCACCCCCATCGCCCGCAGCTTCCCCCAAACCTCCTTATCATCCGTAGTCCCTGAAAACACCTTCACCCCAGCCTCATGCAATAACCGCACAATCTCCGCATCAATCACCCGGAAATTCACAAACTGAATCGCCCCCGTCCCCAAAGCCTTCGCCGGCCCCACATAATCGTCCAACCGCTTAGCCGGGTTCAACAGCACCAGCCCCACCGCCGGGTTCAACCTCCGCATCGCATGCAACGTCCGGTGATCAAAACTCTGCAGCAACACCTTCTCACTCAACCCATACTTCCGGATCAACCCATCCACCGCCCCCGCAAACCAATCCGCGTCCACCCCCGGGTCCACCTTCGTCTCCACCATCAGCCGCGCCCCCCGCTCCTTCGCAAACGCAAACACCTCCTCCAACCGCGGAACCTTCACCCCCGGTAGCAACACCTGCCGTGCAAACCCGGCGCTCCGCGTCCCGCCCCGGTCGAACGCCATCACCTCGGCCAGCGTCATCGCGCGCACCGCCCGCCCCTCCAAAGCCAAATCGTGATGCACCACCAACGCGTTGTCCCGCGTCACCACCACGTCCAACTCCAGCACATCCGCCCCCACGGCCAGCGCGTGCGTAAACGCCGGCAACGTGTTCTCCGGCCGCAACGCCCGGCACCCCCGGTGCCCAATCACCAACGGCTCACTCCAAACGCACAGTCCCAGAAAAAGCAGCCAAATCCGCATGGCCAGAGTCTACAACAACCGCGCGATGGTCGATAAGCTCAAAAGAAGATGGCCTGGGAAATCTGGAGCAACGATATGTTCGATCGCGACGCCGCCCCCGTCCGCGAAGCCGCCGGCGAACATACCAAAGACGGCATGGCCGAACTCTGGCGCCGCCATCTCACCGAAGGCGTCGACGCAAGCGGCATCGACACGCTCACCGCCTTCCACCTCCGCCTCCTCCCCGCCGGGCTCAATCACTACACCCCCCGCGGCTCCCAATACACCGCTGTCTCCCTCCGTCTCCGCGAATGGGCCACATCCCCAGCCCACTACGCCATCCTCGCCGAATTCACCCCCGAAGACGCCTACCGCCACGCCGCCGCCGACCCCTCCTTCCCGCCCAATCCACAAATCGTCGATCCTCCCAACACCGTCCCCTCCCCCTGCGGTCAGTGGCGCGTCCACTGGTGGCTCACCTCCACCATGGCCGATTCCTACAGCTCCATCGACGTCGTCGCCATGATGGTCGAGGACCGCCGCACCGGCCACAACGCCGCCATCCCCCGCGAATTCGAAGACACTTCCCTCCGCCCCGTCCGCTTCCTCGCCCCTCGCCGCGTGCTGCTCTACAGCACCGAGGAAGACGCCTACTACGAAGCCCGTTTCGACACTGCCAAAACCACCAAACTAGCCCGCCCTGAAGACGCCATCGACGAATACGTCCCCATCGTCCTCACAAGAATCCAGGAAGGCGCCGCCGCCATCTGGGGCCTCTTCGGCACCGCCGCCTTCCTCGCCTTCGCCGGCGTCATCGGGCTCGTGCTCGAACACCGCCACCTCGCTGTCGCACCCGCGCTCCTGGTGGTCGGCTTCTTCCTCTTCATCCCCCTCCGCTTCGCCACCGAACGCCGCCGCCAAACGATAGACCCTACCCACGGCTACATCGTCGACGAAGTCCACAGCGCCATCCACCACGCCACAAACCAATATCCCGTCACCGATTTCGCCCGCCTCGAATACCGCCGCCGCCTCCCCGTCCTCACCGGCAAACGGGACCTCGCCCTCATCGATTTCTCTCAGGCCGAACGCGTCGCCACCCGCCTCGGCTTGCCCATCACCGGGAAACCGTAATCCCCTCCCGCCGCGCCCTCGCCTTCGCCGCCTCTTCCTCCCGGTTCTTCTTCGGAGCCACCGTGGAAAGCTCCCCCAGCAGCCGCCGCGAAACGCCCGCCACGTCCTCCACCGCCGCCAAAAACGCCGCCTCATTCGCCTTCGATGGCTTCGTCGACCCGCTGATCTTCCGCACAAACTGCAACGCCGCCGCCCGGATCTCGGCCTCCGTCACCGGCGGGTCAAAATTAAAAAGGGGTTTAATACTCCGGCACATAGGGACACTCCGTTCCCAGCGTACAAAAAAAAGAGCGACACGTTTCGCTTCCGTTTTCCGCGCTCTAAGGTAGTACCGCTCTGCCCCTCCATGCCATCACCAAAACCAGTCGCCACACACGGCACCTGTGGCTGCACCGGCGTCCACCCGCCCGCACCCCTCTTCCCGGTCCTCGCCTCCCCAACCGAATCCGGCGGCAAGGGCCGCAACACTCTGCGCATGGACCTCATCCCCATCGCCTGCTGGAAACTCAACGACTCCGGCTTCAACTTCGGCTCCTCCTTCGTCGTCGCCGCCACCAAACCCGATTTCGACGCCCTCGCCAACCTCGCCAAACAGTACCCCGGCTCCCCCTTCACCATCTTCGGCCACGCCGATCCCGTTGGTGACGACTCCTCCAACAAAACCCTCTCCGGCCACCGCGCCCAGTCCATCTACGCCATCCTCATCCGCGATACCGCCCGCTGGGAATCGCTCTATCAGTCCGGCGGCTCCGAAGGTTGGGGCCAGGGCGCCCTGGAACACATCCTCACCGCCCTCGGCTTCTCCCTCTCCGCCGGCTACTCCGCCGCCGTCAAACAGTTCCAGCAACAGGCCGGCCTCTCCCCCGTCGATGGCATCGCGGGCTCCCAAACCCGCGCCAAACTCTTCGCCGCCTACATGGATTTCCTCTGCCCCACCGCCTGGAAACCGTCCGATTTCCTCGCCCGCGGCGCCGACTCCTCCGGCAAAGGCGACTTCCAGGGCTGCGGCGAATTCAACCCCTATCTCGTCTTCTCCCAGTCCGAAGAACAGGCCTTCGCCCAACCTGAAAACCAAGCCGCCCGCAACACCGAAAACGCCGTCAACCGCCGCGTCGTCATCTATCTCTTCCGCCCCGGCACCACCGTCAGCCCCGATAAATGGCCCTGCCCCCGCTCCACCGAAGGCACCTCCGGCTGCACCCGCCGCCTCTGGTCCAACGGTCAGACCCGCCGCTCCCCCGCTGCCGCCCGCCGCGAATTCGGTGACACCCAGGACACCTTCTCCTGCCGCTTCTACCACCGCCTCGCCCTTGAATCCCCCTGCGAAGGCGTCGAACCCAAACTCGTCGAACTCATCATCCCCCTCGAAGAGGACATCGATGGCGATCCCGAAACCCCCGACCGCATCCGCCTCATCCAGCAGGACGGCGCCTATACCGCCGAACTCACCGTCGGCGATCCCGACGTCGTCAAGGACGGCGAAAACCCGCTCTACTACTACCATTTCCACGCCGTTCCTCCCGGCAAATATGCCGTCGAAGTCTTCGCCCACAAACACTGGCACGCCATCCTCGCCGGCCTCCAGGTCTCCGTCCAGGGCGCCTTCTACTCCGGCAAGTCGTTTGAAGCTGACACTGACGGCGACCAAATGGGCACCCCCCACGAATTCCTCGCCGACGAACTCCCGCCAGATCACTCCCTCGATCTCGGCTGCTGCTAATTAGGAACGATCTCCCATGGCCACTCCCTCCATTCCCGTTCAGATTCAACCCATCGTCCGCATCCGCGTCCGCTGCGCCGAAGCCCATACCAATCCCTGGCTCCGCCGCCTCTACGTCGTCTGGGCCGCCGTCCCCGCCGATGCCACCCCCGCCGTCTTCGCCCTCGCCCAAAGCGACGAAAAAGGCTACCTCTCCCCCGTCATGAACCAGCTCGATCCCGCCGTCAAATCCACCCTCCCCCTCTTCCCCGACATCGACTACCAGTTCTACTTCGTCCGCCACCCCTCCGCCACCTTCGCCCAGGACCTCATCGCCGAACTCAACGCCGATTTCGCCGCCGCGTCCAAAAAGCACGGCGCCCCCCGCACCCGCAAAGCCGTCCTCACCGAAACCGGCAAAGACAAAAAGAAGAAGCCCATTATGGAAGGCGTCATCTCCATCGAAGAGGACCCCGCCGCGTTCATCCAGCTCGGCAGCACCCTCTACGGCGGATGGGCCCTCTTCCGCGATATGCCCGGCACCGGTTCCAACATCGTCAATACCGACGTCCAGTGCCAGCCCCTCTACAAGCAGGTCCGCCGCCTCCAGTTCCAACTCGGCCGCCTCCGCTACCCCATCGGCAACCAGTGGCACCCCTACTCCCCCGAACCCTGGACCGATGACGCCACCCGCAAAAAGACCAAAGCCAAACTCCCCTCTAACCTCTACCCCAATGAAGGCCTCTTCGACATCTGCACCTGGAATGCCGTCATCCGCTTCCAACGCGAAGCTCGCAACGGCGAAGCCGCCAAGCTCGACCCCCCCCAACCCCCCCCCCCCCCCCCC
>CANIFK010000563.1 GCA_947466555.1 Acidobacteriota bacterium
AGCGCCCAAGGGCTGCAAGGGAAGGGAACTGGTGACCGAGTCCGTATTGGCCGGCGGCGGCAGCGTGGCCACGTTGGCGAAGATGGTGGCCGATACGCAGACCTTGATGAACGCCCGCCCGCTCCAGTCGCGCGCCCACTCTTCCAGGAACTTCTCCTGCCGTTCGCCCAGCATCTGCGGCCCGTCGATGTTGCCATCGGTGGCGGCGTTGAAATCCGGGTTCTGGATCCAGCCGTTGACGATCCGCGCCTTTGGCATCCACTCCTTCGGGGCCGACTTCCACTTCCGGTCCTCCAGCACCGCGAAGCTCATGCCGCCCCACTGCAGGTGGCAGTAGTGGACGGTGATGCCCTGATCGACGGGCCGCGCATCGGGCGGATCGGGCATGTGGCAGGTCTGTGTGCGCTGCACCATGTTGACGAACGGGGCGGGCATCTTGTAGCCGCCGGAGTCCTGCCAGGCCTGCACCGTCGAGGCGTACTCCGCCTTGCGCCCGGCGCAGCCCCACAGGTTCCCATGGTAGACGTCGTGGTCGTCCGGCAGGCAGACGCACGGGATGTTGCGGGTCAGTTCCCCCCAGCTCCAGCCGAACAGGAACCACTTGCGGAGGTAGTCCAACCGCGCCGCGGCGGGCGGTTCCATCTGGTTGCCATAGTCGCCGGAGCGCTCGTAGATCTGGTCGCCGGTGAAGAACAGGATGTCCGGTTTCAGGTGCCGCAAATTGGCCGCGATCTGCGAGTGGGGGAAGCCCAGGTCGTTCTGGCAGGTCAGCGCGCCGATGACCAGTTTGGCCTTCTCGTGCGGCGAGTGCGCGATAGTGCCGGAGAGCGTATGGCGCCGGCCATCGTGCGTCAGCTGCACGCGGTAAGGGACGTCCTTCGACTCGTCCCAGTTGTCCACCCGGAACAGCGCGACCGACGCCACCGGGTCCACCGCCGCGCGGGCCACCGTGCGCCAGGCGGCGCCGTTGCGGGTCTGCAGCTCGGCCTGGTGCGCGCCGTCCTCAAGAGGGGCGCACTGGACGCTCATCTTGAGGGTCTTGCGCGTGACCGTGTACTGGTTGAAGAGGAGCGGGCCGAAGGCCCGCTCGGGGTGCGCCTTCACGCCGGGACCAGAGAGGGTCAGGTTCTTGAACCAGTAGCGGACCTTGCCGCCGCGGGCGATGCTGCGGCGGGGCGGGGTCTTTGTAATCCGGCCGGCATGGCACACAAGTCCAATGGCGCCCTGCGGCGCGAGCGGTGCCTCGACCCGTCCGAGCTCCTTGCCCGCCGCGTCCAGCGCGGAAACCGTCGTGGCGCCATTCGCGCTGACCAGCCGGAGCGCGGCTGGCGCCGCGACGGTTGGCGCGCCAGCGGCTGGCTGGCCGATGAACAGCCGGCCATCGGTGGTCACTCCGGCGTCGATGCCGATGCCGCGGAGGGCGGTGTCGCGGTAGTCCCTCCAGTAGCCGGCGGCGCCGACGCGGAAGCCGGCAAAGCCTTCGCCCTGGCTCTCGATGGCGCCCAGTTCCACCTGCAGGGTGAAGTCGCCCGAGACCTCGCGGGTGAGCAGGCTCACGTTGCGATCCCCGCCGCTGACCGTGCACTCAATGCGGCCGTTGGCCAGCTGCCAGTCCTGCAACGGGTTGGCCCAGAACTCCCCGGAAATCCACGGGCGTGTGATGCCGGAGGGCAGGGAAATGGCCTGCGCGGAGAGCGGGACGGCGGAGGCCAGCGCGGCCCCCTGCAAAAGCGAACGGCGGCGGAATCGCATGGGAACTCCCACGCTATCACGCCGCCGTTCAGGGCCCCTAGGGGCTTGTTACTTGATTTCGTTTTCGGTGTCGGAGATCTTGACGCGGTGGCCGTCGTGGCAGCCCTTGCAGCCAGCGCCGATCATCTTACCGGCAGCCGCCATCTTTTCCTTGTCGCCACCGGCTTCGAGCATCGCAGCGGCGCCCTTGAAGCTGTCGCCACAGGCCTTGGAGGCATCCGGGGCGTTGCGGGTCTTCCAGAACGCGCCGACCAGCTTGAGGGTGGCCTGCATGTCCTTGGCGTTCTTTTCGACGTCGACACCCTTACGGATGGCGCCATTCTGGGCCGCGAGGTCCTTCATCCACTTGATGTGGTCGGCCGAGGGCTTCTCGCCCGCCATCGCCACACACGCTGCCAGCAACAGGCCAGCGAAGGTCAATTTCAATGTTTTCACCGTTCACTCCTTCAATTGAGATCGCTTCGCCGGAATTCCGGCGCTCGTCTAGTATATGGTGTTTTTGGCCGCTTGTGGGTTACGCGATTTCCGCGGCCCGCTTCCGGGAGTACAGGAAATAGACGCCCAGGCCCAGGAACAGCCAGACGAAGAAGCGGATCCAGGTCTCCAGCGGCAGGCTCAGCATCAGGATGAAGCACATGACGATGGAGAGCACCGGCAGGAACGGAACCCAGGGAACGCGATAGCCCCGGACCCGTCCGGGCTGCGTGCGGCGGAGCACGATGACGCCGGCGGAGGCGAGGGCGAAGGCGAAGAGCGTGCCGATGTTGGCCAGGTCAGCCAGGGTGCCGATGTCCAAGATACCGGCCGGGATGCCAACGGCGAAGCCGGCGACCCAGGTGGAGACGTGGGGCGTGCGGTACGTCGGGTGTACCTTGCTGAAGACGTCCGGTAGGAGCCGGTCGCGGGACATGGCGAACCAGATGCGGGCCTGGCCGTATTGGAAGACCATGAGCGAGCTGATCATGCCGATGGCGGCGCCGACGCTGACGACGGAGCGGAGTCCGTCGAAGCCGATGGCCTTCAGCGCATCCGCCACCGGGGCGGCGGAGGTCAGGGTGCGCCAATCGGCGATGCCGGTGAGCACGAGGGCGACGGCGGCGTAGAGGACGGCGCAGATTCCGAGCGTCATGAAGATGCCGAGCGGCATGTCGCGCTTGGGGTTCTTGCACTCCTCGGCGGCTGTCGAAACCGAGTCGAACCCGATGTAGGTGAAGAAGACGATGGCGGCACCGGAGAGGACCCCTGTGAAGCCGTTGGGCATGAAGGGGTGCCAGTTGTTGGTGTTGACCGCGCGGGCCGCGCCGAAGACGAAGAGCAGGATGGCGGCGAGTTTGATGAGCACCATGATGCCGTTGGCACCGGCGGACTCCTTGGCGCCGCGGACGAGGATCCAGCTGAGGAGCAGGACGATCAGCAGTGCCGGTAGGTTAAACCAGGCGCCGGTGAACTGGCCGCCGACGAGGATTGGCTCGGAGAGTTCGCGGGGGAGATGGACGCCAAAGAGCGCCTCTAATATGGCGTTGAAGTAGGCGGAGAAGCCTACGGCGACGGCCATGTTGGAGACGGCGTATTCGAGGATGAGATCCCAGCCGATGATCCAGGCGACGATCTCGCCCATGGTGGCGTAGGCGTAGGTGTACGCGCTGCCTGCTACCGGGATCATCGAGGCCAGTTCGGCGTAGCAGAGGGCGGCAAAGCTACAGGCGATGGCGACGAGGAGGAACGAGAGCGCGACGCCGGGGCCGGCACCGGGGCGGCCGATGGTGGACATGGCGCCACCGCCATTCATGAGGATATCGAGGATGGGGGCGTGCAAAAAGGAGTGCACTTCCAGGGTCTGACCGGCGGCGGCGGTGCCGGTGAGGGTGAAGATACCGGCGCCGATGACGGCACCGATCCCCAGAGCGGTAAGGCTCCAGGGGCCCAGAGTTTTGTGCAGGCTCCGCCCTTTCTGTTCCGACTCCTCGATCAACGCGTCGATGCTTTTGGTGCGAAACAGTCCAGGCAAGCGGCCCTCCGATTGCAAAATATAGCGGGGCGGCAAGGGCCGCCCCGGGTATCGCTATGTGCGGAAAAAGGAAACTAGCGTTTGCGGGTCTGGCCCTTGCTAATCTTCTTCACCTTCTTCTTGTTGTCGCCACGGGCGACGCCTTCGGCGCGTTTGCCAATGGGCGGTGCTTCCGCGCGCGCTTTGCGCTTGAGCTCTTTGCGTTCTGCTTTGTCGGTAACGTTGGTCGTATTCATTCTTAAAGTTTCAGTCCTGCCAATTTGGCTATTAGTTTTTTCAAGCCATAGCCGGGAAAGCTAACTGTGAGTTTAGCATCCTCGCCGTCCCCTTCTTGACGAAGGACGGTACCACGGCCATATTTTGGGTGTTGCACGATGGATCCGACGTGTTGGGAGCCTGGGCGCTTCACGGGTTGTTGTTTGTTCGGCCCGCCGTAGGCGAGCGAGCCAGGAGGGCGCACCGGTTGCGATTGGGGTGCGCCGAAGAGCTGTTGTTGCTGTTGCGGGCGGGGAGCCGGCGGTTTGGCCGCGGGAGGGGGCGGCGGCGTAGCAAAGGGTCGCGGAGTCGCGGATGGCGGCGGCGTGGGTTGCGCCGGCGGGCGGGGCGGGGCGGGCACGTTGATGCCGCGCTGTTGG
>CANIFK010000564.1 GCA_947466555.1 Acidobacteriota bacterium
CGCGCTCAACGACGGCTTTCGCGACCCGCTGTGGATCACCGACCCGCGCCCGCCCACCGGCACCAGCCCCGGCTCTTTCTCGCCCGCGCCGTCGCCATAAATCGTGCAAGGCGTAATCCCAAAACAGTTCTTCATCGATAACGTCACGCCCGCCGTGGCATGCTCTTTCAACTTCGCAATCGACACAAACACATCGCAATCGGCGTAGCTGTGATTCAGGTCGTAGGCCGGAAACATATGCCCGCCATTGGGCACCTTGAACCGCACATAGTTCTTCCCATTGCCCAGATAGTTGGTGTTCTCAAACTCCACTTTTTTCGCGGCGTTCAGGATCAGCGACGGGTCCCAATTCGCCTCCATCATGTACTCTTCGAGCGGATCGGTGGTCGACCAAGGGCTCTCCAAAATTCGAATCCGCTTCGCCCCCGCCTCGTTCATCAGGTGCAGCGTCATCCCAATCACCCGCGGATGCGTCCAATGCGCCAACTCCGCCGGCGAATGTCCCAGCCGCTGCGAAGGCCGCCCCGTCAGGTTCACTTTAATCGCGACAGTCTTGTTGTTAACCAGCCGTCCCAACCCGCCGATGCCATCAAACAGCCGCCGCATCGTCGGCTCCAACCCCGCGCCATAGGTCCGGCACCGCTGAATCGCCACCGGAGCAATCGGCGCGGCCACGGCGCGCTGCTGTATCAAGGCGGCCGTCGCCGCGCCTGCCAGAAAATCGCGTCTGTTGATCATCACCGCTATGCCTCCAGTTCGATCGCCGCGTAGACTCCCAACGGAGGAAGCGGTATCTCTATTCCACCATTGGTGGCCCTGGGCTTCAAGGGTGTCTGCCCATCAAACGTGGTAAGCACCGCCGTCTTCCACGGCCGCGCAATCCACACCGAAGTATCGTCGGAACTGCGGTTCCCCGCGTAATTCAACAACTGCACCACACCGCGCTTCCCGCCCGGCTCGGCCTGGTAGAACGCATTGAACGAACCCGCATTCCACAGCCGCACCACATCGGTCCGCCGCGTCAACGCCAAGTGAACCCCTGCCGCCGCCGCATAAAAATCTTCCCATGGCTCCGGACGTTCAATGATCCGCCCCTTCCCCTCCGCGCGCCCCGCGCCCTTGCCATGCACAATCAATGTCCCGCCCCCGCGCACCCACGGCAAATACTTCTCCATCGGCACCGGCGCGTTCGACACCCACGCCGCCGCCCCCACATTTGCCAACGCCGCCACGTCGCCCGGCAGCGCCAACTTAAACCCCACCTGCCGCCGCGTCAACAGGTTCAAACACTCCCCCGCCGCCGTCTCATTCTCTCCAGCAAAATCGCTGATCACCGCCAGCGCCGCCACCGGTTCCCACGCCCACCACGCCGCATGCCCCAGAAAAAAACGTATCGCCTTCTGCACGACCGGCCACGTCTCCGCCGTGTGCGTCACCACCGCCGTGGCGCCATACGCCATCGCTTCGGCCACCTGCAAAACATACCCCGCCGGCCGCAATTCGGCATCGGGCTTCACGTCCAGCATCACGCCCCGTGTCGCATCGCGGAATTGCAACATCCGGATCAGCCAACCATTGGCATTCACCCACGGCAGCCCCGTAGGCCCCGCCGCATCGCCCCCGCGACGATTCACTCGCACCGAAGGCCACAGGGCGTCCTTGGGGATCTGGACGCCCTGCAACTCCTCGGCGGATAACACCGGCATCCCTTCGCCGCCTCCGTAGAGGCAATTCAACGGCGCCAGATCGCCCTTAGGCAAGGCACCGGACCAGCGAAGCGGAAGCCGAATCATTACCCCTCCATTTTTAGCATCTGGATCAGCGCTTGGATATAGCCAAAGCAGAATGCGAACGACTTGGCCCCGCGCGTATCACCGCCCACATGCGGCACGTGATCCGGCATGATCATGCCGTCGTAGCCAACTTCACGATACGTCCGAATAGCCTCGATCATGTTCACATCGCCGTTATCCGGGAACGTCTCGCGGAAGTCGCCAATCTTGCCTTCGATGTTGCGGAAGTGCACGTTGAAGATCTTCTTCTTGTTGCCGAAATAGCGAATGATGTCGTGAATCTCTTTGTTCGGATTCTCCAACCCCTCGCAGATCGTGCCCTGGCAGAAGTTCAGCCCGTGGTACGGATTCTCTTTAATCGAGATAAACCGCTTCAACCCCTCCACGCGCCCCAGCACCGGCACCACGCCGCGCCAGTTCTTACCGTTCGGCATGCCCGGATCGTTCGGGTGGCAGGCGATCTTCAACTTGTGCTCGGCGGCCACCGGCACCGCGCGCTCCAGGAAGTAGGTGATCCGCTCCCAATACGTGTCCGGATCCACAGGCCCCGCTTCGGTCAACGCCGGCTCCTGCTTGCCCACGGCGTATTTGAACGTGCTGTAATCTGCCCCGCCGCGCCCCTTCGTCGTCGGCGTGCGCACCACACCCAGGATCGACATGTTGTACTTCGCCGCCGGAATCCCGGCCTTCGAAATATTGCGGATTATCTGGCAGACTTCGTCAATCGCCTTGTCCCGCTCGCCCTTCGTCCCCATCATGATCGCCGGATACTCGGCCTTCGTGATGTAGGCGGAACTCAACGGCAGCGGCACCATATCGAGCTTGATCCCGTGCTTCTCCACGCGTTCCCGCAGCTTGACGAGGCTCTCCACACTCCACTTTTCGTCCAGCTTCCGCGACGGCAATCCGCTGCAAATATTGTTCACGCCCAAGGCAGCGAACGTAATCAGATCTTCTTCGGCGTCGGAATTCTGCGTCCCGACATACATCTTCACCGGCTTGCCGGCGCCTTTCGATTTGGCGGGCGCCCCTTGGGCTTCCATCGCGGCCGTCGCGGCCAGTGCCGCGGATTGGAATACGTCTCTTCTTCGCATAGTCACGATTGTTATTTCACGTCTTCCGGCCAAACGTCAAGCGGTTGCGTCAATCCCAGCATGAAGTACGCACCCGAAATCCTCTTCGCTGTCGCACTATCGGTTTTCCTCGCCTACGCCGTCAGTTGCGACGGCCCGCAACCCACCCGCGCCGTTCACACCCAACTCGACGTCTACCTGCAATACGCCAACGCCAGCAAACGCAAACATGGCGAATACCCAAAGCAAATCCCCCTCACCACCGATCCCTGGGACTCACCCTATCAATACACCCTCGTCAACAACGCCCCCCGCGTCTGCAGCCTCGGCCCCGACCGCGCAGCCAACACCCCCGACGATATTTGCCTCAAGTAAACAGCTTTTCCCGAAATCGTAGCGTCTATGTAACTGTGAACACCGCAATCTCCATCGCCGCCGGCGCAATCTGTGGCCTCCTGCTCGCAGCCGCCCTGGGCTGGGGAGAACGCCAACTCGCCGCGCGCCCCCGCCAACCCCGCGAAATCTCGCCCCACTTCGATGTCCACCGCGATCCCCGAGGCACTCCCTACGTCCGCGTCCGCGCATCCGGCGTAGAATAGAAGAAACAATCTCCGGAGGCCAATCCATCTTGCCCGAGACCGAATCCCTGCTCGCGTTTCTGGCTCACGTGCGCCGTCGGCACATGACCACCGAACTGGTGCGCCATTCGCTCACCGCCCTCGTATTCGGCCTCTCCGGCCTCGTCATCCTGCTGCTCGCCGGTACCCAGATCTTCGATTGGTATTGGCCCGTGCTGCTCTTCGTCACCGCCTTCGGCGTCGGCGTCTGGCAGTTCCAAAAACACAAGCCCACGCTCTACCGCCTGGCCCAGATGGTCGACGCGCGCCTGGAGACTTACGACGCTCTCTCCACCGCCTTCCACTTCCAAACCGAAGCCGGCCCCATGGTCACGGCCCAACGCGCCGTCGCCGCTCGCCTGGCCACCACGCTCTCCCCGGAAACCGCCGTCCCCATGCTGTGGCCGAAGACCACCTACGCCGTCGCAGCCCTCTCCCTCGCGGCCTTCACGCTGGTCGGCATCCGCTACGGCATTCTCAACACGCTCGACCTCTCCGCCCCCGTCTCCGAAGCCGTCATCGATGTCTTCCGCTTCTCCTCCATCACCGGCAAGAAGCAGATGGCCAAGTCCGATCAGACCAAGCTCAACGAAGAGCTCCAGAAGCTCGGCCTCTCCCCCGACGAAAACGCCAAGGACGAACTGACCAAAATTGAAATGGCGAAGGAAGGCGAAATCTCCACCGCCGATATCCCCGACGTCAACGACCTTTCCGACACCGTACGCGGCGAAAAAGGCAAAGCCGCCACCGAAGGCAAAGGCACCAACCCCGGCGAAGGCGAAGGCGGCGAAGGCACACAGGACTCGAAGAACCAGGACCCCAACGACCCCGGCAAACAGGGCAAGTCCGAAGAAGGCAAACAACAGGACGCCAAGAACGCCAAGCAGGGCACCAAGAGCGGCGACAAC
>CANIFK010000565.1 GCA_947466555.1 Acidobacteriota bacterium
CGGGGTCGGAGAATTCGTTCCTGTTTTGGCGGGGCGTGATGGGGATTACGGAGAGCCTGTACTACCCGACGGCCATGGTCGCGATCGCCAACTACTACCCGGAGATCGCGCGGAGTCGGGCGCTCGGGATTCATCAGTCGGCGCAGTTTGTGGGCGTGATGGCTGGCGGCTGGTATGGCGGCTGGGCGGCCGATCACACGGGCTGGCGGTCCGCCTTTACCGTGGCCGCCGTCGTGGGCATTCTGTACTCGGCCGTGTTGTGGTGGGGCGTGAAGGGCGTGGGGATGGCGGACAAGAAGGAGGAGCGGCGGGCGGGGTCCGTGGGGGCTCTGTTGGCGTCGCGATGCTACCTGGCCATTTGCCTGGGCTTTGCGGCGTATGTCGCGATTCTGTGGATCTTTTTGGCTTGGTATCCCACGTTTTTGCAGGAGCGGTTTGGGCTGTCGATGACCGATAGCGGGTGGAACGCTACGGTGTTTGTGCAGTTGAGCCAGGTGGCGGGGATTCTGGGGGGCGGATGGCTCACCGATCGCCTGCGGACCCGGTGGCGGCCGGCGCGTTTGTACATGGCGGCGCTGGGAGTATTCGGCAGCGCGCCGTTTGCGTACTGGACCTTCTCGGCTTCGTCGCTGAACGAGGCGCGGTTGTACTCGGCTTGCTTTGGTTTGTTTGGGGGGCTATTGGCCACCAATGCATTCGCGGCGGCCTACGATGTGATCCGCAAGGAGAACCGGGGCCTGGGCGGGGCGCTGGTCAACATGACCGGCGGGATCTCCTCCGGCGTGATGATCTACATGGCCGGGATTTGGAAAGAGACGGTGGGGTTCGCGGGGATGGTGGTGTGGATGATGGTGGTCTCGCTGGTGTGCGGAGCAGTGTTGGCGGGTGTGGCGGCGGCGCGGTATAAACAGGAATGCGATTCCTCCTCCTTGTAGCGTCCGTGGTGCTGGCCGGGGCCGATTGGCCGGGCTTTCGAGGTGCAAATGGCGCGGGCGTTTCTGGGGATTCGCTGGCGTATCCGTCGTCGTTCAAGACCGTTTGGAAGACCACCATCCCGGCGGGGCTGTCGTCGCCCGTGGTGGTGGGGCAGCGGATCTTTGTCACGGGGCTGGACGGGGAGCGGTTCGTTTTGCTGGCGCTGGACAGGGCGTCGGGCAAAGAGTTGTGGCGGCGGCAGGTGGAGCGGAAGCGCGCGGAGTTTCTGCATAAGCTGAATCTGTCGGCGTCGCCCTCGGTGGCTTGTGATGGGAAGAACGTCGTGGCCTTCTTTCCGGACTTCGGGCTGGCCGCGTACACGGTGGAGGGCAAGGAGTTGTGGCGGACGCCGCTCGGGCCGTTTAACAACGCCTACGGAATGGGCGTGTCGCCGGTGATCGCCGAGGGCCGCGTGGTGCTGATTGTGGACCAGAACAAGGACTCCTATGCGGCGGCGTTTGATCTGAAGAACGGGGAACAGGTTTGGAAGGTCGCGCGGAAGGAAGCGCTGTCGGGCCATTCGACCCCGGTGGTGCACGGCAAGTGGGTGATGGCGCCGGGTTCGTTGCGCATGGAGGCCTACGAGATCGCGACGGGCAAGGTGGCATGGGGTGTGGATGGGTTGCCGGCGGAGATGAAGTCGGTGCCGGTGATTCACGGGGATCTTGTTCTGGTCCATGGGTTCAATTCGCCCGAGAACGATGCCGGGAAGCTGTTGAAGCTACCGACGTTCGCCGAGGCATTGCGAGGTTTTGACAAAAACCACGATGGGAAGTTGACCCGGGATGAGGCGCCGGTGGCGCATGTGTCGACGAATTGGATCTACATTGACCTGGATAAGAACGAGTCGCTGGACGCGGGGGAGTGGGACCAGTATGTGCGGACGATGCGGGCGGAGAATGCGTTGTTGGCCTATAAGATCGGCGGGGGGCTGGTGTGGAAGTTCCTGCGGTCGATTCCGCAACTGCCGTCGCCGCTGGTGTACCAGGGGGTGTTGTACATGATCAATGAAGGCGGGGTGCTAACGACGTTGGACCCGGCAACGGGGAAGCTCTTCAAGCAGGCCCGGTTGCGGGGTGAGGCCGATAAGTATTACTCGTCTCCGGTGGCGGCCGATGGCAAGGTCTACATCACGAGCCATACCGGGAAGGTGAGTGTTTTGAAGGCCGGAGCGGAGCAGGAATTGCTGGCGGTGAACGACGTGGAAGACGAAGTGCTGGCGACGCCGGCATTGGTGGACGGGCGCGTTCTGATTCGGACAAAGGAAGCGGTGATTTGTTATGGGAGTAAGTAGACGCGGGTTTTTGAGCATGGCCGCGATGGCGGCCGGGCGGGGGTTGAAGGTCAGCACCTTTGTGGCCGATGTTACGCCGCCGATGGGCGCGCCGCTCTGCTACGGGCTGGTGCCGGTGGCTTCCGAGGTGGTGGATAAGTTGTGGGCGCGCGGGGTGGTGCTGCGGCCGGCCGGGGAGCGGCCAATCGTTCTGTGCGCGGTGGACTGGCTGGGGATTGGGAATGCGAGCCGGGACCGGTGGCGGGAGGCGCTGGCGAAGGCGGCCGGCACGGTGGCGGAGCGGGTGGCGTTGCATACGGTGCATCAGCATGACGCGCCGGGGGATGACCTGTCGGCGCACGCGTTCCTGCCGGCGGGCGTGCCGTTGTGTGATCTGGACTTTGCGCGTGGCGCGGTGCTGCGCGTGGCGGCGGCTATCAAGGCTTCGAAGATCGTGGCGGTGACTTCGGTGACGGGCGGGGCGGCGGCGGTTTCTGAAGTGGCGTCGAACCGCCGGATCTTGGGGCCGGATGGAAAGGTGGCGTTCGGGCGGATGACGGCGTGCCGGAATTCGCCGCAGTGCGCGGCGCCGGAGGGCGTGATCGACCCCTTGCTGCGGTCCGTGAGTTTCTGGGCGGGGGAGAAGCGGGTGGCGACGCTGAGTTACTATGCGACGCATCCGATGAGCTACTACGGCAAGGGTGGCGTGTCGTCCGACTTTGTGGGGCAGGCGCGGGACCTGCAGACCGATACCTTCCAGGTTCATTTTACGGGCGCGGCGGGGAACATTGGTGCCGGCAAGTACAACGACGGCGCGCCGGCGAACCGGGCCGTGTTGCGGGACCGGATGGCGGACGCCATGCGACGGGCGAAGGCGGCGGAGAAGCCGGTGTCGCTGGACGCGGTGCGGTGGGTTTCCGAATCCGTGGCGATGCCGTTGCGCACGGGGAAGGGCTTCGGAGAAGACGAGATTGTGGCGGCGATCGCGGATGCGAAGCTGGATACGAAACAGCGGGCGAATCATGCTCGATATCTGGCGTTTTTGCGGATGACGAAGGGCGGGCGGAAGATCGATTTGACGGCGTTGCGGCTCGGTTCGTTTTCGGTGCTGCACATGCCGGGTGAGTTGTTTGTGGAGTATCAACTGGCCGCGGCGAGTTTCCGGCCCGGCGAGTTGGTGGCGACGGCGGCGTATGGGGATTACGGGCCGATGTATATAGGCACGGCGCGGGCGTATGACGAGGGCGGGTATGAGACGTCGGCGGTGTCGCGCGTGGGGCCGGCGGTGGAGGACGTGTTGATGGGAGCGATGCGGAAGGTGCTGGGGTAGGGATTTCCTGAGTTCGCCGCGCGTGTAGCTGGCGCGGGCCGTTGCCGATGTAGTCAGTGAGTGACTGCTCCTGTTGGACAAATCGTGAGCTTGTGGGTGTTGCTGTTGGCGACTGCCTGGGGCCAGGCGTTGGTAACGGTGACGCCATCGGCGCCGGTGGTGCGGGTGGGGAAGACCGTCCAGTTTGGCGCGACGGTGACAGGATTGACGGTGAAGACCGTGCGCTGGTCGGTGGGGCTGGCGGCTGGCGGCAAGGGCCTGCCGGGGACCATTTCCGAGAGCGGGCTGTATACGCCGCCGGCGGTGCTGCCGGTGCCGAGCACGGTGATTGTTACGGCGACGAGTACCGCGATGAGCGTGGCGAATGCCAAGGTGACTGTTTCGCTGCAGAATCCATATCCGGTGGTGGCGTCGACGCTTCCCGTGTGGGTGCCGGCGGGGAGTTCCACGGTAGCGGTGAACGGGAGCGGGTTCGTTTTTGGAGCGCAGGTCTTTCTGGACGGCGTGGGGGTGACGACCACGTTTGTATCGGCGACGCGGTTGACGGCGAAAGTGGTTACGACGGTGGCGCAGTTGGGGCAGCAACTGGCGGTGACGGTGACGAATCCGGCGCCGGGTGGCGTAGTGTCGACGGGCGTGGTGACGGTGCGGGTCGGGCCGGACACGGGGTTGGCACGGGTGACGGTGGGAGCGGCACGGCGGTTCCTGCAACAGGCGGCCTTTGGGCCGGACACGGTGTCGATGCTGCGGGTGCAGCATTTGGGGTTTGTGGAGTATTTGACGGAGCAGTTTGCGACGGCCTCATCGCCA
>CANIFK010000566.1 GCA_947466555.1 Acidobacteriota bacterium
CTCCCGACTTTCATCGGCTGGTGAATGTGTTTCTGCTGAACCGCACGGCTGAGCCGGCGGATTTTCGGTTCCCCGCGTTCAGGCCCGGTTGGCCCCTTTGGGCGTCGCGCGGTGTCTGGACGCTCGTGATTGTGCTGGGGGTGATCTCCAACGGCGTGGGTGCGTACAAGAAGTATGCGGCCCCCAAACCGCGTCCGCCCCTTTACGGACTGTACGCTGTGGAGAGTGAGACGCCAAACGGTTGGCACCGCGTGGCGTTCGACACACCGGACAGCTTTACCATCCGGCAGCGCGATGGGCGATTGGGTTACTACCAGGTGGACTACGACGTGGCAAAGCAGATGTTCAAAGTGAAGAACGGCAATTCGTTCCGATGGAGCCGACAGGACGGCAACGTGCTGCTGTTGACCGGAGCGGTGGGGGGAAAAGAGACGACCATTCGCCTGCGCCGGATTGACGAGACGCTGCTGCTGCGCACGCGGGGGTTTCATTGGGTGCAGGAGGTTCCGTTTAACCGGTGACGCCGGTCAGGCACGGTCATGATAGACTTGCCGCACCGTGGCTGACAGCACCGATGAGATAGTAACTCCCGGGTTTCCCGCGTGGAGTTTTTTACACCGGATCGTGTTCCGGTTCTTTTGTTTGTACTGGGTGTTGTGGCTGTCTCCTATCTGGAAGCCGGTGGCGCCGATGGTGGCAACGCGGTTGTTTCATGTCAGCGCGGAGGCGGCGACCTACCACCGCACCGGCAGCGGCGACACGGCGTTGCAGTACATAGACGTGTTCTTGTCTTTCGTGGCCGCGTTGTGCGGTACGGCGATCTGGTCGATGCTGGACCGGCGACGCGATCAGTATGTGATTTTGCATAGCTGGTTGCGGTTGTTGATCCGCTATTTCATGGCGTTGATGCTCCTGAGCTATGGGTTTTCGAAGGTATTCCTGCTGCAGTTTCCCGAGAACTCGTTGATCCGGCTGGGACAGGAGTACGGCACGTTCTCCCCTATGGGTGTTGTTTGGAGTTTCATGGGGGCATCCGCTGCGTACACGATTTTTAGCGGTTTGGCGGAAGTCACTGGCGGTGTACTACTGTACTTTCGCAGAACGACCGCTTTGGGTGCTCTGGTGACCTTCGGAGTCATGACGAATGTGGTTGCTCTCAACTACTGTTACGACATTCCGGTAAAGATCCATTCCACGCACTATTTGCTGATGTCGGCATTTCTTCTGGCTCCCGACTTTCATCGCCTGATGAGTGTGTTTTTGTTGAACCGTGCCGCCGAACCGGGCGAGTTGCGGTTCCCCGAGTTCAGGCCCGGATGGCGTCTTTGGACGTCGCGCTTGGCCTGGATTGCCTTGTTCGGGTTGGGGGTGATCGCCCAAGGGGTGGATGCGTACAAGTCGTATGCGGCGCCCAAGCCGCGTACCCCGCTGTACGGGTTGTACACCGTAGAGGGCCCCAAGGCGCAGGATTGGCGGAGCGTGGCGTTCGAGACACCGGAGACGATGTCCATCCGCATGACGGACGGGCGGAGTCAATATATACAGGTCACCTACGATGTTGCGAAGCAGACGATTGCACTCAAGAACATCGCCACGTACCACTGGAGCAATCCGGAGCCCAACGTGGTGGTCCTGGCAAGGACAGTAGAGGGCAAGGAAGTTACGATCCGTCTGCGCCGCTTCGACGAGAGCCGGTACCTGCTTCGCACGCGGGGGTTCCACTGGGTGCAGGAGTATCCGTTTAACCGTTGACGCCAGCCAGGCGCGGACGTGGCCGGGTTCCGGGAGGGACGGCAGAGAAGGGCACGTCGTTGTCGGTACCGAGGGCTTGGGCCGGGATGCGGATGGATATTCCCTGGGTACTGACGTATTCGGCGCGCAGGTCGTAGCCGCCGGATTCGTCGGGGAACGTCGCGAGATCCGCGCCAACGCTGGATTCTGAGCCCGGGGCGATGGTGGTGACTTCGTTGGAGGCGAAGATGGTTTCGTCGCCGGAAGGATCCCGCATATTGAGGACGAGACGGGAGACGCGCGCCGGGTAGTCGCCGAAGTTGCGGACGCGGTAGCGGGCGCCCATCGGCCGGCCGCATTCCTGGAACTTGGCGGGACCGTGGAGGTCGAGTTGGATGCCTTCGGTGAGAGCGAGATCGATGTAGTCCGGTTGTTGGGCTTTGTATTTCGCCATGAAGAACGCGAACCAGTCTCCGTATCCGGAGTAGGCGATATCCACTGGGTTATGCGGATCGGTGGTCAGGGTGATGTCCTCATCGGGAGAGTTGTTGTCGTAGATATGCAGCGTGATGGCGTGGCCATTGTTGGTGAGGTCGTAGCCGCAGCAGACAACCTGATGGTTGCCGCTGCCGGCGTTTCCGATCTTCAAGCTTCCGACGAGGCCGAGAGGTACGGGCCGGCCGGCGTTGATCTCGGCGCGCAGGTCATCAAGGTGGCGTTTCGTAAACCGCTTGGGGTTGAAGACGGGGTTGGCGATGATGTTGGCCCATTGGATGGCGTTGCGCTCCACGCTGTTGATCATGCGTTTGTAGATGTACTTGCGGAGGCGGGAGCCTTCGGCGGGGGCGGCGCCGTCGGGGAAGTCGGCGGGTTCGTGGGTGGGGATGGGGATGCCGGCGTAGTAATAGTCCAGCGACGCGAAGGCCATGCCGCCGCAGAGGCCGGTGGTGTGGAGGTCGCCGATGATGTAGTTGACGAATTCGTTTGCGAAGTGGAACCCGTGGGTCTTCGGGTTGAAGTTTGTGAGGTGCATGAGGTTTCTCCTGGAATGAACGGCCAAGTCCATTAGGAGGGAGGTGAGGGCGGGCGGCGTCAGCGGATGGTAAGGAGTTGGTAAGGAAGTTGTAAGCGGATCAGATGGCCTGCGCGAACCAACGTATCTAGCTACAATGACAACTTGTACAAGGATCTCCGCATTACGGTGATCATCCCCTGTCTGAACGAGGAACAGGGGATTGAAAAAGTGCTCCGTCGCATGCCCCCGTTCGTCGATGACGTCATCGTTGTCGACAACGGCTCCACCGACCGCACCGCCGATGTCGCACAATCGTTCGGCGCCCGCGTCATCCGCGAAAACGTCCGCGGCTACGGCCGCGCCTACAAACGCGGCTTTGCCGACGCCACCGGCGACGTCATCATCACCCTCGACGGCGACCACAGCTACCCGCCCGACGCCATCTCCTACCTCCTCGAAGCCTACCTCCACCTCCAGGTCGACTTCCTCAACGCCTCCCGCTTCCCCGTTCGCGACAGCGAAGCGATGAGCTTCAAACACAAATTCGGCAACTTCGTCCTCTCCCTGGCCATGAGCTTGCTCTACTTCCGCTGGGTCCGGGACTCCCAGTCCGGCATGTGGGTCTTCAAACGGTCCATCCTCGACGGCTTCAATCTGGAGAGCGACGGCATGGCCTTCAGCGAAGAAATCAAGATCGAAGCGCTCCGCAGTTCAAACGTTCGTTTTGCGGAGCTGTCCATTTTATACACCTCAAGACTGGGTGAAATTAAGCTAAATCCGTGGCGAGATGGCTTCTTTAACCTCTATTTTCTCGTCAAAAAACGCTTCTCCGCGCGCCGCAGGTAGCTCCTCCCATGCCCCAGGTGACGGCAATCCTCCCCACGTACGGTCACCCCGAACTGACCCTTTCGGCCATCACCCGCCTCCGAGAGCAGTCCGCCCCACCTGTCGAAATCATCGTCGTCGATGACGGCGCTGCCGAACCTTTCGCCCCTCCCCCGGGCATCCGCCTGCTCCGGCACGACGCAAACCGGGGCTTCGCCGCGGCGGTGAACACCGGGGTCCAGGCCGCGGAAACCAATCTCGTCGCCATCCTCAACAACGATGTCACCCTCGCCCCGGACTGGTTGGAGCGTCTGACATCGGTAATTTCTTCGCAACGCGTTGATTTCGCTTGCGGAAAACTTTACCGCCCCGATGGCCTCATCGATGGCACGTTCGACCTCATCTGCCGCGGAGGCCTCGCCTGGCGCGCCGGCAACGGCCGCCCCAATGGCCCGCTCTGGTCCACCCCCCAACCGATACTGTTTACGTCGTACACCGCAGTGATCGCCAAACGGGAAACCGTAGCGCTCGACGAAACCTACCACTCCTACTATGAGGATGTGGAGTGGAGCCTCCGCGCCGCAATCGATCACAAAACAGGCTACTTCGACCCCTCCGCCACCGGCGTCCACACTGGCAGCGCCACCGCCGGTGCCTGGAGCGCCTACTCCACCCGCCAACTCCTCCGGAACCACCGCCGCCTCGCGCGCCAATATCTACTGCCCGAATACCAGCGGGAATACCGGGTCGCCCGCACTCTCCTCCGCGCCCACTGCCTGAACCATGGCCAATGGCCCGACGTCCC
>CANIFK010000567.1 GCA_947466555.1 Acidobacteriota bacterium
CCTGGATGGGAGGCTCGCGTCGATGACCAGCCGGCGACGATCATCGAGGCCTACGGAAAGCTGATGGCCGTGGCCGTGCCGAAGGGCACGCACAAAGTCACATTCCGCTACGCCCCGGTGAGCGTGCGCGCGGGGGCGCTACTCAGCCTTGGGGGCTCGCTCGCGTTGTTTGGTTGGCTCTGGATCAGTCGACAGAGGGAACGGGAATCCCAAGGTCGGCCGCGCCCAGTGGCGACATGATGGCGTCCGGGCAGTAGCGGGCGATGTTCTCGCAGGCGATCTGCGCGCGTCGTACCCGTTCCTTGCTGAGCGCCACCACAGTGTTCTCCAGATGCGTGCCACTCGGATACACGTCGGGGGAGTTGCGCAGGCCGAACTTCAAATAGATCGGCGAGGCGATACGGATCAGTTCCGGGATTTCGTAGTAACGCAGGAATCCACCGATGTTATCCGGCGCTTCCACGTAGAAGTCGATGGGCTTGGTGATCGCCGCGCGAATGGAGGCAATCTGCGGCAGGGTGAGATCCGACGGAATGTTGATCGTATCGGCGCCGAGCCGTTCCAGTAAACGCGCGCTGGCCGGGTTGGCGGGCGCCATCATCACCGAAGTCTTGATGATCAAATTGGCCGGCAGCAGCCCTTTGGCCCGCATCTCCGACACCATTTCAAGCGAGCCCAGATCGCTGACGAGCACGCTGCGAATGCCGAAGTCGACAGCTCGTTCCACATCGGCCAAGCCCTGCGCCAACTGGTTCGAACCGCGCTGCGAAAGCGCCAGCGACTTGCCAGCCGCCGAGAACGCCTGCGCCCCGATATCGAAGCTCGCGCGCGGTCCCAGGAACAGGTTCACCTCAATGCTGTGCTTGGTTCCAATGGCCGCCATCTCGCGGATTTCGTCGTCGGTCAGCAGCATGATGCCGCTGCCCTGGCTGATGCGGTGCACCGGCACCTGCCGCGCCTCCGCTTCGTCCAGTACCGCCGTCAGCGACCGCGGTCCTTCCGTCGACGGAATCTCAATCCGATACTGCCCGCCGTCGGGAAAACGGAGCGGCGAATCGGGGCTGACGGGCGCGTCTTCTCCGGGCAGGCCGGCGCTGATCAGGAAATTGCGAATGGTATCCATGGAACCTACTCGATGGTTGTAACTTCGTACCCTGCGTGCCAGATCTGCGCGTACAGGATTTCTGATTGATGCCCGTGGTGGGCGAAGATTTGCGAAACCAGTTCGGCCACGTTCTCCGAACCGCGTTCGTACAATACCAGCACCGACGGTCCGGCGCCGGACAGCGCACAGCCCAGCAACCCAGGCGCGCGCAACTTCAAGATCTCTTCCAAGCCCGGCACCAATCGCGCCCGGTACGGCTGGTGGAACCGATCCTCAAGCGCCGTTGGAAATGCCGATACCGTGCCGGTCGCGAGCGCCGCAATCAGCAATGCGCTGCGTTGCACGTTGAAGATCGCGTCGGCTTTGGAATACGACGTCGGCAGCACCGTGCGCGCCTCATGCGTGAGCAGCACGAAATCCGGCACTACGACCGCGACGCCGAACTTCTCCGGCAACTCCAGGCGCACCGCGCGCGCCACGCCGTTGTTGTCAATCGCACTGGCCACAATCGAACCCAGCACACAAGCGGCAACGTTATCCGGATGCCCTTCAATCCGCGCGGCCTCATCCAAAATCCGATGGGCCGACCAGCCCAGCCCCAACAACTGATCCGCAATGATCACGCCGGCCGTCAGCGCCGCGGCGCTCGAACCCAGCCCCTTGCCGATCGGAATTTCGTTGTGAACTTCCAGATAAATCGGCGGCAGCTCGCGCCCAGCGGTCGCCGCAACGTTCAGCGCGGTCTGCCAGATCAGATTGTTTTCGCCGGGCGAGATCAACGACGCGTCCCGCCCGTAGCCATGAATTTCCAACCGCTCCGCGGCGCGGAAACGGCAGGTGAGATGAATACCCAGCGCCATGCCGAGGGCGTCAAATCCAGGCCCCAGATTCGCGCTCGACGCCGGTACTTTTACTTGATGCAGCACTCGCTATCCGATCGCCACGCGACGCTCTTCGCGGCAGGATTGATAGACGCCGGAAACCACTTCCAGCGCATGCAGGCCCGATTCGCCGGAGGTCAACGGCGCGCGGCCGGTCTTGCAGGCTTCGCCGAAGTCGAGGAACTGGCGCTCGAACGGCGTCAGCGGAATGGCCATCGGATCGGAGGCGCCCGACATCACCAGCTTCTCCACCGGCGCCGGCTCGCCCTCATCGTCCTGCACGTCCCAGGCGGTCAGCTTGTCGCCCGTGATCACCGCCGTGCCCTTGGTGCCGTGGATTTCAATACGTTCGGAATAGCCGGGCCAGAACGCGGTCGACGCCTGGATCACGCCCGTCGCGCCATTCTCATACCGCAACATCGCGTTCACGACGTCTTCCGACTCAATCTTGTGCAACGCGCCCAGCTGCCAGTAGCCGTTCACTTCCTTCACCCGGCCGATCAGATACAGCAGAATATCGATCTGGTGCACGGCCTGATTGATCAGAGCGCCGCCGCCTTCGGTGGCCCAGCTGCCCTTGATCGGACGCGAATAGTATTGCGCGCTGCGGTACCACTTCACGTAGGCATCGGCCTGCAGAATTTTGCCCAGCCGGCCATCGGCCAGCGCCTTTTTCAGGAACTTCGTCGATTCGTCAAAGCGATGCTGGCTGACGACGCCGAACACGATCCCGGCGCGCTTGGCGGTTTCCACCATCGCCCGCGCGGTTTCAACGCTCGTCGAAATCGGCTTCTGCACTTGAATATGCTTCTTCGTCTCCGCGCAGATTTCCAGCGGTTGCAGCCGGAAGTCCGGGAACGTGCAGACGTCGACGTAATCCACCTTCGGATGGCGGCACACCTCTTCATACGTCCGCACAAATTCGCAGCCGTTGGCTTCGGCGAATTTGCGCCCGTACTCCTCGTTCACATCCGTGCAAACGACCAGTTCATACCCAATGTTTTTAAGGGCCCGGGCATGCATGTTCGAGATAGCGCCCGTGCCGATCATTCCTACGCGCAATGGTTTCTCCTAAAACAGTTGAGTATATCGCAGGGGCCACGGGGGCCGTCCTCTCCACGGCGTCCCAATGTGCATTATCCTGTGGGCATGACGCCCCGCCCCTGCCTGCACCGCCGCCGCTTTCTGCAGACGCTCCCCGCCGGCCCGTTGGCGCTCAGTTCGCAGATCGCCTCGCACGCCGCCGCTCTGAAAGGCCTGGGCATGCCGGGGCCGTATAAGGGCCGGGTTATCGATGTGGAGCACCCCGGCTCCATCGTGAACGGCGCCTACCAGGCCGGCCCCGTCACAACAATGATGCGCCGGGGCATGCAGGAACTCACCGGCGCCGATGGCTGGGTGGACGCCTGGAAACGCTTCTTCGAACCGGGCGATGTGGTCGGTATCAAGGTGAATCCCGTCGGGCAACCGCACGTCATCTCCGCGCCGGAGGTGCTGCGCGAAATCATCGAGGGCGTGATGGCAACTGGCGTGAAGGCGCAGGATATCGTCGTCTATGACCGCTATCGCCGTCAGTTCCTCCAGGCCGGCTTCGATAAATGGCTGCCCGAAAAGGTGCGCTGGATGCACGCCGCTGAAGACTACGAGGAGATCCAACTCAGCATCGACGGCTACGATCGCGATCACTACATGGAAATGGCGCTCGTGCAGCCCGGGCAGGACCTGACGAACCTCACCATGCGCCGCTCCTTCGCCTCCAACTTCATCTCGAAATCGGTCAATAAACTCATCAATCTCTGCGTCCTGAAGGACCACCAATCGGCGGGCGTCACCCTCGCGCTCAAAAACCTATCCCACGGTCTGGTGAACAACGTCGCACGCAGCCATTCCAGTGTTTCCTTAAACGCCTGCGGCGCTTTCATTCCCGCCGTCGTGCAGATGCCCGTCATTCGCAACAAGGCGGTTCTGCACATCCTCGACGGCGTCAAAGGCCTCTATCACGGCGGCCCCGGCGCGAAACCCCAGTTCGTCTGGGAACACAAACACATCTATTTCGCCACAGACCCAGTAGCGCTCGATCACGTCGGCTGGCGCGTCATTGACGCCAAACGCGTCGCCGTCGGCAAGTCGAAACTCGTCGACGACAAACCCGACGAGTTCAGCCATTTCATCCACCGCCAACCGGAACATATCGAGATCGCCGGCGCCATGGGGCTGGGCGAATGGAACTGGGATAAGATCGACCTCCGCGCCGTCCGCTACTAAAACGCCATTTTATAGGCCTTTTGTGCTATCCTGACAGAAGACGGCTGGGCGGAACGTCGCCCCTGCTTGTGTACGATGAGTCGGTAGCTCAGTTGGTAGAGCATCGCACTTTTAATGCGGTGGTC
>CANIFK010000568.1 GCA_947466555.1 Acidobacteriota bacterium
CTTCTTAAAGAGATAGCGCTGGATCTCGTTGCGGTGGTCGGGCGGGGTCTTCAGCGCTTTCTTGACGTCGTCGCGAATGGGTTCGGGGATCCCCTTCAACTGGTCGTCCAGCATCCGGGCTTCGATGGCGTCGTTCTCTTCGGTAGGAAGGATGTGGAGGTGGTGGTTCTGCGGCTGGATCCAGTCCGTGGGGTTGTAGGCGTTGGTGAAGAGGGCGAGGAAGCGGTAGTAATCCTTCTGCGAAATCGGATCGAACTTGTGGCTGTGGCAACGGGCGCAGTTGACGGTAAGACCGACGGTGCTGCTGCCCACCTTTTCCACTAGCTTGAAGAGCGCCTCGTAGCGTTCGACAGGGAGGTTGGAGATGTCCTCTTCGGTGATGTCCAAGATGGTGCGGAGGTAGCCGGTGGCGGCCAGCAGCTCATTGATTTCGGGCGTGCGGGTTTTGGCCGAACGCCAGTCCACCAACTCGTCGCCGGCGAGTTGTTCAGTTAGGAAACGGCTCCAGGGTTTGTCTTCGTTGAAGGCCTTGATGACGTAGTCGCGGAAGCGCCACATGCCCTGGGCGTATTCGGCTTTCTTGGGGTCGAAGTCCTTGCCGGTGGTGTCGACGTAGCCCGCGGCGTCGAGCCATTGGCGGGCCCAGCGTTCGCCGTACTTGGGGGAAGCGAGGAGCTTGTCGATCAGCTTTTCGTAGTTGTTGTCGCGGTGGAACTCTTCGATTTCGGCGGGCGTGGGAGGAAGGCCGGTGAGGTCCAGATAGGCCCGGCGCATGAGCTTGTCGCTGGGAGCGTCGGGGCTAAAGGTCAGGCCTTTGGCTTCGAGTTTTCCTAAAAGATAGGCGTCGATCGGCGTGCGGACTTGCGCCTTTGCGTTGACCTTGGGCTGGGGTGCGGCGACCGGTTTCTGGAAGGCCCAGAACTTGCGCTGCTCGGGCGTGATGGAGGGATCTTCAAGAGCCGTGAAGGGCCGATCGAGCGTGTTGGCGGTGACGAGTTCGTTGAAATCGCCACGGTCAATCCACTCGCGAACAGAATTGATTTCGGCTTCGGTGAGCGGCGCGCCGGCGCCTTTCGGCGGCATGTTGTGGCTGCTGATGCGGCGCACGAGGAGGCTGCGATCGGAGAAGCCTTCGACGATGACGGGGCCGTTGGAACTGCCCTTCAACGCGGCGGCGACGGTGTGGAGGCGGAGACCGGCAACGGCGGATTTTTCGCCATGGCAACTGGTGCAACGGGCGAGGATGACGGCGGGGAGTTGGGTGGCGGCCGAGGTGGGAGCGTCGGACGGCGCGCCGGCTTCGATCCAGCGTTTGACGATTTCGATTTCCGCATCCGGCATCTTCTGGTTGTAGACGGCGGGCGGCATCTGGCGGGTGGAGACCTTCTTCCAGAGCAGGCTTTCGTCGGGTTTGCCCTTGCTGATGACGGGGCCGTTGTGGCTGCCGCGGAGGGCACCGGCGGCGGTGCGGAGATCGAGCCCGAGCTTGGGCGAGCTTTGGCCGTGGCAGGTGAAGCAGTACTTGGTGAAGATGGGCAGGACGTCTTTTTCGTAGCGCGGGGCTTCGGCGGCGATTGCGGCGAACGGGAGAAAGAGGAGGAGCCAGGGCTTCATGCGAGTAGGTCCAGAACAGGTTTGGCGCCGGTGACGGTGACGTCGGACGGGGTTTCGAGGCGACCGCCGTTGGGGTATTGAATCTTCTGATGATCGAGGCCGAGCTGGCGGAGGACGGTGGCGATCATGTCGGGCACGGGAACGCGGTTGACGACGGCTTTGTAGCCGAAGTCGTCTGTTTCCCCGTAAATGAGGCCTTTTTTGAAGCCGCCGCCGGCAAACCAGATGGTGAAGGCGTTGCGATTGTGATCGCGACCATCGCCATTTTGGGTGGTGGGAAGGCGGCCGAATTCGCCGGCCCACATGACGATGGTGGAATCGAGTAGGCCGCGACTTTTGAGATCCATGATGAGGGCGGCGGAGCCCTGGTCGACCTCGCCGGCGATCTTGTGCATGTCCTTGGAGATGGAGTTGTGGTGGTCCCAGGGCTGGCCGGGGCTTGTGGTGACCTGCACGAAGCGGACACCTTTTTCGACGAGGCGGCGGGCCATCAGGCAGCGCAGACCGTACGCACCGGCCTTGGGGTCGTCGATGCCATAGAGCTTCTTGGTGGCGTCGGTTTCCTTGGAGATATCAAGCACTTCGCCAGCGGCCAACTGCATGCGGGCGGCGAGTTCGAAGTTGCGGATGCGGGCTTCGAGTTCCTGTTCGCCGGGGTGCTGATTGGCGTGGGCTTCGTTGATTTTGGCGAGCAGATCGAGTGTGGCGCGCTGGTGGCCTTCGGGCTGATTGGCGGGGGGATTCAGATGGTGGACCGGCGCGCCTTTCATACTGAATTCGACGCCGGAAAATGTGGCGGGCAGGTAGCCATTGGCCCAGAGCTGTTTGCCGCCGACGGTGTAGCCAGTGGGATCGCGAAGGACGACGTAAGCAGGGAGGCTTTGATTTTCGGTGCCTAGAGCATAGCTGACCCAGGCGCCCATGACGGGGCGGCCGGGAAAGATTTTGCACGTGAGCAGCATATTGAGCGCTTCGAGGTGATTGTTGTGCTCCGTATGCATGCTGCGGATGAACGTCAGGTCGTCCACGATTTTGGCGGTGTGGGGGAGCATCTCGGAGATGTCCATGCCGCACTGGCCGTATTTCTTGAACGTGAAGGGACAGGGGAGGAGGGTGTTGACGTTGTTGGGCTGGTGGATTTCGACGCCGCCGGGGAGGGGTTTGCCGGCGAGTTTGTTGAGGACGGGTTTGGGATCGAATAGGTCCATCTGGCTGGGGCCGCCGTTTTGGACGAGTTGGATGATGGCCTTGGCTTTGGCGGGGAAATGGGTGGGACGAGGCTTGATGTCGTTGACCGTGGCGGCCTGCAACATGTCGGCAAGCACGATGGAGCCGAAGCCGAGAGTGGTGCGTTCGAGGAGTTGGCGGCGGGTTAAGAAATCCACAGGATTGGGGTTAGGATATCAGTTCGAGGTTGGGGTGTGAACGAAGGAAGTTGGCCACCTCAGATTGCCCGCCGTGTTCGGCCCAGCCCAGTGGGGTTCCGTGGGAAAGGGTGTCTTCGAGATCGAGCCGGGCGCCGTGGTTGACCAGGAGCCGGACGACTTCGATGTGCCCGGCGAGGGCGGCCTGATGGAGCGGAGTGGAGTGGGCGTGGGTGACGGGCGGGTTGTAGCGATTGGGATCGACGACTGCTTCGAGCAGAAGTTTTGTCGTCTCCGGGTGGCCGAGTTGGGCAGCGAGAGCGAGGGCGAGGTGGAGAGACGGCTCGTCGGCGGTGGGGAGGAGTTGGACTGTCTCCGCGACGAGGCCGAGCCCTGCCGCGGCGGCTACGTTTTCAATCTTTACGCCGCGGCGGACGAGGGCTTCGGCGGCGGGTTGATAGCGGAATGAGAGTGCGGTGAGGAGCGTTTGCCCGTCGACGGTGGCGCCGTGATCGATGAGGGTATCGACGAGGGGGACTTGGGTTCCGACTTGCGCTGGCGGAGTGCTTGAGACTAGCAGGCTCATGGTGGTGCAGTCCATGCCATAGCAATGGGCGATGGCGTTGGGATCGGCGCCGTTTTCGAGCAACAGGCAAGCGACGGCGACGGCGTTGGCGGGAGACTTTTGCCGGTAGCCTTCCACGCCATTGGCGGCGAGGTAGTGCAACAACGTGGCTCGGTGCATGGGCGGATCGAAGGGCGTGATGCGGGTGGAACGCGCCTGCGTGAGTCTGGGGTGGCGGCGGATTAGCGCGGCGAGGGATTCGATGTCGCCGTTGATGACGGCTTCGACGGCCGCTTCGAACTGGTGAACGGGCGAGTCGGGATCTGAGACCTCAGCCACGTATTGGGTGAGGGCGGATTCGTCGCGGAAGTCGTACTGGCGGGCGACGGCGTGGAGGTCGTCACCCTGTTGTTGGTAAGCGGAAAGCGTCGCGTCGAAGGGGAGCCGGCTCAACACGGCGGGAGGCACCACTTTGTGCGCGTATAGGCGATCTGGAAGCCCTGGCGTTCGGCATTGCGCTGGCTGGGGCTACCGGGGCTGGCGCACATCATCGCCAGATCGCAGCCGGCCGTCTGGGCGTAGCGCATGCGCGCTTCGAGCAGTGCGCGCTGCGCTCCCTGGTTGCGGGCGTCGCTAATGGTGGAGGCACCGGCAAAGAGCGCCACGCCATCGTCACAGCGCAGGACGGCGGTTGCCACGGGGCGCCCGGCAAGTTCCGCGACGAAGGCGAGCGACCCTTCGGTGGCGGCGATGGAGACGCCGAGTTCGAGGAGGAAGTCCCGCAGTTCCGGCGTCTCTGACCAGCCTTCGGCGGAGAGGCTGGA
>CANIFK010000569.1 GCA_947466555.1 Acidobacteriota bacterium
CGCCTCAAACCGCTTGTACCGCCCCGGAATCTTATCGTTCAACACCAGCGCCAGCCCCATGGCTTTCTGGAACGCGCCCAGGTCGGCCATCCCCACCCCACCCTCAATCCGGATCGCGTACTCGCGATAGAACATCTCCCCCGTATGGCAAGCCGCGCAAGTGAACCCCACCACCGCGTAATTCCGCTTCAAAATCGGATCGTGAAAGTTATCCTGCCGCGCAAACCCCACCGGCAGCCTGTCCTTCGTCTCGTCCGAAGGAATAAACCCAAACCGCGTCAAATACGCCGGATCCGCCAAATCCCCACAACCCAGTAACGATAAACACGGCTGCTCCAACGCCTGGAACCACGCCCACGGCAGCAGCTTTGTCCCCTGCGCCGTATGGTGAAACGCCGCCTGCTGCCCGGCGTCCCAGTTCTGCGGCAGCGACATCGATTTCGCCGGCCGCTTCCCCTCCGGTAACACAATCCGAAAAGGCTCCAGCGCAAAATGAATCCCCACGCCGGCCGCGGCCAGCGCACCCAGTGCCAGAACCAGTTTCTTCGCCATGTGCGCTTATTCTAGCGATTTTCCTCCCCCAAACTGCTCATCGCCCCCCGCTATCTTTCTGGACTCAAGTCCCGGCATTGGGTATAGTCCAAAGAGCTTTCACTTTTAGGAGAATCACTACAATGGCAGACACCCCTGTTACCGGTGCTGAGTTCAAACAGCAGCTGCGCGAAGGCCAGCCCAAGATCGGCTTATTCGTCAATTCGCACAGCCCCACCGTGGTCGAGCAGCTCGCCCACACCGGTTACGACTGGCTGTTGATCGACACCCAGCACGGCCCCATGAACTACGAAAAGCTGTCGGCGATGATCGCCGGCGTCTCCAACGGCGGAGCCAAGTCCTTCGTCCGTGTCGGTGGCTATGACGATCGCCCCGGCATCCAGCAGTCGCTCGACCTCGGCGCCGACGGCATCCTGGTCCCCTACATCAACACGGCCGAAGAAGCCCGCGCCGCCGTCAGCTGTGCCCTCTACCCCACCGCCGGCACCCGTTCGGTGTACTTCCCCCAGCGCAGCATGAACAAGGCCGGCCTGCTCGGCTACGCCGGCAACTGGAACAAGAACGCCATCGTCGCCCTCCAGGTGGAAACCGCCAGCTGCATTGAAAACATCGAAGAAATCGCCGCCGTCCCCGGTGTCGATATGCTCTTCCTCGGACAGAACGATCTCTGCATGTCCATGGGCCTCTACGAAAAGTACGAGTTCCCCCACATGTACACGTCGCCTGAGCTCGCCGAAGCGACCAACAAACTGATCGCCGCGGCCAAGAAGAACAACGTCGCCCTGGGCGTCTTCCTCTTCGGCACCGCCCGCGTCCAGGAATTCCTCGACAAAGGCTTCCCCTTCATCAGCCTGGGCAACGACCTGCACCACATCCTCACCCAAGCCGGCGCCCACATCAGCGCTGTCGAAGGCATGGGCTGGAAGCGCCGCCCCACCGCCCTCCTCTAAGACTTTTCCTAGGTGACTGTCACCAAGGAATTGTCTGACCCTTCCGAGCCAAAGGGCGAGCGTGATTCGGTCACCCGCCCTTCAGATTTCCCTGGGTACCGGGTAACCAGGAAACCCCGTAATTTAGGAATCCCCCGACCAGGAGCCGTACTACCAGAAATGCCCCTGGCCGGGAAAACCCGCAATTACAGTTTCTTCCGAGCCAAGTGGAGTGCGACGATCCCAAAGGTCAACAACTCGTACTCCACTTCGGCATACCCCGCCTCTTTAAACTCCTCCGCCAAAACCCCCGCCACCGGGAACTTCTTCACGCTCTCCGGCAAGTACGTATACGCGTCTTTCGATCCACTAATCAACGCCCCCACCCGCGACAACACCCGCGACGAATAAAACTGATACGCCGCCCGGAACGCCGCATTCGGCGGTGTCGACAACTCCAAAATCGCCGCCATCCCCCCCGGCTTCAACACCCGCAAAATCTCCACCATCCCCCGCCGGTAATTCACAAAATTCCGGAACCCAAACGCACAAGTCACCAAATCCACGGACCCTGACGCCACCGGCAACGACAACGCATCGGCCTCAAACAACAGCCGCGCATTCTTAGCCGAAGCCCCCGTCAGCATCGGATGGCAAAAGTCACTGCCAATCACCCGCGCCCGCCCCGCCCGCGTCAACGCCAGCGTCAAATCCCCGGTCCCGCACGCCAAATCCAGCACCGTCGCATCCGCCCGGTCCAGAATATGCTGCACCTTCCCCACCGTCCGCCGCCGCCAGTATTTATCCACCTGGAAGCTCAGAATGTGGTTCAGCAGGTCGTACCGCGGCGCCACCTGGTCAAACATGCCGCGCACATACCGCGCCGCCTGCTCCTCAGTGGCCGCCCCAGGCGGCGTAGTGCCCTTCCCGTCTTGCAATGCCATAAACTACAGCGCCGCCGTCGCCGCCGCCACAACATCGGCGGCCGCAATCCCGCTCACCACCCGCACCGTGCCCACGCCCTCGGCCAGCACAAAATGCGTCGTGCCCTGAATGGTTTTCTTGTCCTTCAGCGTATGCCCAGCCAGCACCTCCGGGCTCAAATCGCCCACCGCCGGCCACGGCCCGTACAGGTTCGTCACCCGCCGCATCTCGTCCGCATCGGCCTTGGCCAATAGCCCCAGCCGCTCCGCCAAATGCGCAGCCGCGTTCATCCCGTACCCAACGGCCTCGCCATGCAGCAGCCGCTCGTACCGCGTCTCGGCCTCCAACGCGTGACCCAGCGTGTGGCCGTAGTTCAGAATCCGGCGCAATCCGCCTTCTTTCTCATCGGCCGAAACCACTTCAGCCTTTATCCGCACCGAATCGCTGACGATGAAATCCACCGCCTCCGGCTCCAGCGCCAGCACGCGATCCGAATGATCGGCCAGCAACCGGAACAGCGCCGGACTGCTGATAATCCCGTACTTCACCACCTCAAACAGCCCCGACCGATACTCCCGCGGCGGCAGCGTCTCCAGCACCGACGGGTCAATCAACACCGCCAGCGGCTGATGAAACGCCCCAATCAGGTTCTTCCCGCCAACCAGATTCACGCCCGTCTTGCCGCCAATGGAAGCATCCACCTGCGCCAATAAAGTCGTCGGAACCTGAATCACCGGAATCCCGCGCATAAAAATCGCGGCCAGAAACCCGCCCACATCGCCCACAATCCCGCCGCCAAAAGCCACGATCACCGACGACCGGTCCGCGCCTTTTTCCAGCATCTGCCCGGCCATCGCCTCCAAAACGTGCAGCCTTTTATTCGGCTCCCCGCCCGGAAAAAACACCAGTTCGTGCGGGAATTGCATGTGCGCGCCGTGCAGCTTCCAGACGTCTTCCGTGGTGATAACAAAGACCTTGCCGGCCTTAGCGGGCAGGTATTCAGCGACGCGCGAAAGGATCCCGCGTTCAATGTGGCACTCGTAACGTTGCGTGCCTGTGGTGACTACGTATGAGGGCATGTCCTTTTTCGTTTGTACCATGGGGTATATGCGTGCTACGTCGGACAGCATCGTTTGTGACTATCTGGTGATCGGGGCAGGCGTCGCCGGCCTCCGCGCCGCCATCTCGCTTTCCACCTCCGGAAAGGTCCTCGTCCTCGCCAAGGACACCCTCCACGAATCGGCCTCGGAGTACGCCCAGGGCGGCATCGCCGCCGCGCTCTCCGATGACGACGAAGTCACCCTCCACGAACAGGACACCCTCGCCGCCGGCGATGGCCTCTGCGATGCCGACGCCGTCAAAACCCTCGTCAACGAAGGCCCCCACGTCATCGAAGAGCTCCTTGCCTGGGGCGCCGAATTCGACCGCGAAGGCGGCGAACTCGTCTTCGGCCGCGAAGGCGCCCACTCCCGCAACCGCATCCTCCACGCCCACGGCGATTCCACCGGCCGCGAAATCTCCCGCGCCCTCTACCGCAAAGCCGCCTCCCTGGCCAACGTGCAGTTCTTAAGCTTCGCCGCCGTAACGGATCTCCTCATGCAGGACGGCGAAGTCCGAGGCGCCGTCGCCTACGACGCCCGGTACAAACAGCACCACAAGATATTCGCCCGCGCCGTCCTCCTCGCCACCGGCGGCCTCGGCCGCGTGTACAAGGAAACAACGAATCCCAACGTCGCCACCGGCGATGGCGTCGCCATGGCATGGCGCGCCGGCGCCGTCGTCCGCGACATCGAATTCGTCCAGTTCCACCCCACGGCCCTGCACTTGGACGACGCCCCCCGCTTCCTCCTCTCCGAAGCCCTCCGAGGCGACGGAGCATTCCTGCGCAACGCCCAAGGCGAACGCTTTACCGACGAACTAGCCAGCCGCGACGTCGTCAGCCGCGCCATCGTCCGCGAA